>JAQCGR010000284.1 GCA_027619995.1 Pseudomonadota bacterium
GAATTCGGAAACCGAAATTCTGCTTGGCATGGGCGATGTAGAGAAGGCGGGCATAGACGAAGATCTGGCGAATCAGGATGCAGGCGAAGCTGGTCCCGAGCAGGACGGCCAGATCGACCTGGAGGCCCAGGCGGCCATAGGCCGTGACGATATAAGGCCAAATGCCCTGATCCGCGGTGAGTTTAGCCAGATCGCCGCCAGCCTGGATGAATTGGAACACCGGCAGCAGCATGCTCAACCCAATGCCCTCGAACACGGTGCTGACCAGACTCAAACCGATGACCGTGCCGGCGACACGCGGTGGAAAGCCGAAGCTTCGTGCATAATCGAGAAAGCCCGTGCGCTCCACGGATCTAATCCCCGGCCATCGCGGTCTGGACGACGGGCGCGTCGAGCCCGGGATAGCCGAGGCCGGTCAGCGTGGGCTCGATCCTTGCGGCCAGGGCTCTGTTCGAATCGGCGAACGCTTCCTCGATGACCGGCGCCATGGCGGCTGTATCGAGGCCCGAAGGACCGTCGGTGCCGGGCATTAGGCGGCGCAATCCGGCGGACATCAGACCGTTGTAATGACTGCGCAGACGCCGCGCTGTCCTGTTCGGCAGAAGCCGCATGACGGAATCGAGGTACAAGGCGGAAATAATCCGGTTGGCATACCTCATCGACAGGATAGTCGAATCGGGCTGGCGTTCCTTCATCGGACTGTTGACGACGCGGATGCCCTCGCTCCGCGGGACCTCGGCGAAATCGAGGAAGCGCCGGACATATTTCCTATAGTCCTGTTGCAGATACTCGAAGGGCAGGACCAGCACGTTGGGGCTGCCGAACAGATCCTGGTAATGACCGATCATGCGGTCGAAGGCGAATTTGCCGTTCGCGATGACCAGGCGGAGATAGGACGCATAGTCCAGGGTTCCGCCCCCCTTCACGTAAAGGAAGTAGAAGGACGGGATGATCGAATGCTGGGAGCGGATGCCGAAGATGATCTTCGCATCCGGGAAAAGGGTCTTGATCCGCTCCGCCATATAGGGCCGGTCGACCAGGGCGTCGCCGCACAATCCGTTGTGCGATTCGATGAGCGCCGGCACTTCGGTCTCGTCGGCGCGCATGGCCCGATAGAATTCCGGACCCTGCGCGTAAAGCTCGTCCTCGATGAAGAACTCGCCGGTGCCGCGATGCAACATGTAATCGGGATAGGCGTAAAACACGGTCTGCTGCAGATATGTACTGCCGGTCCGCTGATAACCGATGTGAAAGATATTCGCCGGGCGCATCAGGCGGTCTCGACCATGTCCCAGGCCAGGGTCTCGTCCTCGGCGATGTCGCGCGCGGCGCGCGCGCCGATCACGCGGTCCAGTTCGGCTGGCGCCAGGCCGGTGCCGGGGCGCTTGATCTCGATCATATCGGGTGTGATGCGTGTCCCCTTCGGAATTGCTACCTGGGCGGTCAGGCTGCGCCGGATCAGCGGAATGAAATCGGCCGGCTCGACCGGGGCCTTCTCGGCCCGGCCGATCGCGGTCTGGGCCTCGCGGCAGCCCGCGACGAGGGCGGTCATATCCGCGGGATCGGCCGACAGCTTGTGGTCCGGCCCGGGCAGGGTCTTGTCCAGGGTGAAATGCTTCTCGATCACTTCGGCGCCCAGGGCGGCGGCGGCGATGCAGACCGCGATGCCCTGGCTGTGGTCGGAATAGCCGATCGGGCAGGCGAAGCGCGCGCGCAGCCCGGCCATGCAGGCCAGGTTGGCGTCGCCCGGATCGGCCGGATATTGCGAGACGCAATGCAGGATGGCGAGCGGCGTCTCGGCGCGGGCCCGGCGGATCGCCTCGACCGCCGTCTCGACCTCGGCGAGGGTCGCGCCGCCGGTCGACAGGACGATCGGCTTGCCGTAGCCCGCGACATGGCGCAGCAGCGGCAGATGGGTGACGTCGCCCGAGGCGATCTTGTAGGCCGGTGCGCCGCAATCCTCGAGGATATCGGCGCTCTCCTTATCGAAGACCGAGGAGAAGAGCACGGCGCCGATGCCGCGCGCATGGTCGAACAGGGCGGCGATGTCGTCGCGCGACAATTCGTAGCCGACGAAACGCTCGTAATAGGCGCTGGACCGGGCGAGGAATTTGGCGGCCCGGAAGATCTGCAGTTTCAGCCCGTCGGCCCCCGTACCTTGGGCGGCATCGATCAGGGTCTTGGCCGCGGCGAGGTCGCCGCCGTGGTTATTGCCGATCTCGGCAATGACATAGGGCGGCGCCCCGGCGCCCACTTGGCGCCCGGCGATATCGAAGGACTGGGTTTCTGTCATGGCGATCCCCTCAGGTCCGGGTCGCGAGATATTTGAGCTGCGCTTCGCCGTATTTCGTCCGGGCATAGGGCACGCCCTGCGAAACCAGTTCGATCTGGTCGATGCCGATGCCGCGGGTCAGCTGACGGAGATCGGCGAAGCCGTTGGCGCGCAACAGCGCCTCGACCTCCTTCTTCGCCCGCCACTGATAGGGGCCGTAGAAGGCGCACATCATCCAATAGACCCGCCCGCTGTTGATTCCGAGCGAAAAGAGGAAATGCTGAAACAGCGGCGCGGGAATGCCGATGCTCGCCCGGCGCAGGGTCTCGAACAGCAGCTCGTAGAGACCGAAGCGGCCGTTGACGTAGAGGAAGAGCCTGCCGTCCGGCCGGATCACCCGGGCGAATTCCTCGACGCAGCCGTCGTAATCGGCGGTCAGGTGGATCACCCCGTTCGACCAGACCATATCGACCGCGCCGTCCGGCAGGGGAATGTCATGGACCGAGCCGTGGCGGAAGCTCATGCGTGTGCCGTAATCGACCTTCTTGGCCTGCTCGGTGGCGAAGGCGATGCCTTTTTCGCCGATATCGATGCCGATCACCTGCTTGGCGCCCAGGCGGGCAATGGCGGCGCTGAACTTGCCGCTGCCGCAACCGGCGTCGAGCACGGTCTTGCCCCGGAACAGGTCCTCGGCGTCGATCCCGTTGGCCGCCATGCGTTCGACCACGAAGCGGTGGGATTCGTCGAAATAGACCTCGTCGGTCATATCGACCCAGACATCCGAGAACATGCGCGCGACCATGCTCTCGCGTTCCTCGGCCTCGGTCGTGTCATGGGCCTCGGCGGGGAAATGCGCGCCGCAGACCTCCGAGCCGCGCGGCGCCAGAAGCAGGCCGGTCGCCGCGTCGAAGGTCTCGACGAAGCGCGGCACGGGATCGCCCTCGGCCTCGAAGGCGTCGAGATGCCACAGGAAGAGGTTCACATTGGCGAACATGCGCGCGGCCCAATAGGTCCGGTCGTCCAGGGTTGCAACCGCCGCCAGCAACCGCTCCGCCGCGTCGCGCGCGCGCGGGTCGATGGTGTCCTCGGGCAGCGCGGACTCCGCTGTCATCGTGTCGTTCATGATGTTCCGATCGCTCGTGTCAGGCCGCTTCGGCGCGCAGGAAATCGGCCAGTTTGCGGGCCATGAAGATGCGTGCGCCATAGATCGATTCGGTGGTCGCGCCGCCGATATGCGGGGTAATCACCAGATTGTCATGGGTCTTGGCATGGGCGATCAGCGGATGGCCGCTCTTGTCGTCGAGCCATTCGCCGTCGATCACGTCGAGCCCGGCGCCCCCCAGCCGGCCGCTTTCGAGGGCCGAGAGCAGCGCCGCCTCGTCCACCACGGCGCCCCGGCTGGTGTTGATCAGCAGCGCGCCGGGCTTCATCCGGGCCAGTTCCGCAGCGCCGATCATGCCCCGTGTCCGATCGGTCAGATGGACATGGACGCTCAGGATATCGGCCTCGCGCAGCAGGGTGTCGAAATCGACCGTCTCGACTCCCGGCGCTTCGACCGGGCGGATGTCATGGGCGATCACGCGCATGGCGAAGCCGTTGCCGATCCGCGCGCTGATCGTCCCGAGACGGCCCAGGCCCAGGATGCCCAGGGTCTTGCCCAGAAGCTGGAAGCCGCTGAACCGCTCGCGCGCCCAGTCGCCCTCGCGCGCCGCCGCCACCGCCGGCGGTAGATGCCGGGCGAGGCTGAGGATCAGGCCGAAGGCCAGTTCGGCGGTCGCGCTGAAACTGTTGATCAGGTCGAATTCCCGGGCGATGTCGAACAGGGCGATGCCGCGCTTGCGGATCGCCTCGACCTCCATATGGTCCGTGCCCGTGCTGGGCGAGCCGATCACCCGCAGCCGGGTCGCCCGGGCCAGGAATTCCTCGTCGATCCGCACCGAGGCCGAGGCGAGATAGGCGTCGAAGCCGCCCACGGCGTCGAGCACGACGGCCCGCTCGGCGGGGAGGGAGACCAGTTCCCCCATCGCCTCCAGTTCGGCGACCGCGTCCAGGGCGCCCGACAGGTCGAGCGTGTTCAGGATGCGCCATTTCGCCATTGTTCCGGCCATTCCCGCGCGCCCTAGCGATTCGTCTCGTCGAAGGCGGATTCGGCCCGATCGGCCAGGCGCGCCTCGGCCCGCGACAGGTCGCTGGCGTGATGGATATTGGTGCAGTCGTCCACGATCACGACGTCCTTGCGGCTTTCGTCCGTCTCCAGGAAATGGCGCGACAGAATGTAATGCGCGCCGTTCTTGGTGCCG
>JAQCGR010000285.1 GCA_027619995.1 Pseudomonadota bacterium
GCCCGTCGGAATGCTTGTGCGCGGCAGGGCTGGCGGCATGGCAGTCGTCGAGTCGGATGATGTGTTCGTCATGCTCGAGGTGGGCCTCCCGCCGGTCTGGTATTTCCCCCGCACCGATATTCGCATGGATCTGCTGACGCGGACGGCGACCGCAACGCATTGCCCCTTTAAGGGCGATGCCGGTTATTGGACCCTGTCGACCCCGGCGGGCGTGCGGATGGACGCGGCTTGGTCCTACGAGGCGCCGTTCGACGAGATGGCGAGGATCGCCGGGCGCACCGCCTTCTATTGGGATGCGCTGGATCAGTGGTTCGAAGGCGGGGTGCCGCGCCCCGATTCGCCAAGCTTGCCCACGGCCTAGACGGCGCGAACAAGTTCTCGCCGAAGGGCCGGCACGTTGACGGCGTTCCTGGCCTGTGGTCAAATCTTGGCCCTTCCGGAAGCCGAGGACCATGACCAGCGCAAAGCAAGACCGCGTCTATCTCTACGATGTCACTCTGCGCGACGGGGCGCAGACCCAGGGCGTTGATTTCAGCGTGGCGGACAAGGTCGCTATCGCCGCGGAACTGGACCGCCTGGGGGTGGACTATGTAGAGGGCGGCTGGCCCGGCGCAAATCCGACCGACGACCGCTTTTTCGAAGGCCTGCCCAAGCTGGGCCGCGCCCGCATGACCGCTTTCGGCATGACCCGGCGCCCTGGGCGCCGCGCGGCGAACGATCCGGGCCTCGTCGCGGTGGTCGATTCCGGCGCGCCGGTCGTCACCCTGGTCGGCAAGACCTGGGATTTCCACGTCGAGGTCGCTCTGGGCGCGGAGCTGGCCGAGAATCTGGAGATGATCCGCGACAGTATCGCCCTCGCCGCCGAGCGCGCCGAGGAGGCGATGTTCGATGCCGAGCATTTCTTCGACGGCTACAAGGCCAATCCCGATTACGCGATCAAATGCCTGGAAGCGGCGGCCGAGGGCGGCGCGCGTTGGCTCGTCCTCTGCGACACCAATGGCGGGGTCCTGCCGGACGAGGTCGAGCGCATCGTGGGCGAGGTCGCGGACCGGCTCGACGGCGCGCGCCTGGGCATCCATTGCCATAACGACACGGAGAACGCGGTCGCCAATTCCCTCGCCGCCGTGCGTGCCGGCGCGCGCCAGGTCCAGGGCTCCCTCAACGGGCTGGGCGAGCGCTGCGGCAATGCCAACCTGGTTTCGATCCTGCCCAGCCTGGTCCTCAAGATGGGTTACGAAACCGGCGTCTCGGTGGACGATCTGCGCCATCTGACCCATGCCTCGCGTCTGCTCGACGAACGCCTGAACCGCGCGCCCACGCGCAACGCCGCCTATGTCGGGGATTCGGCCTTCGCCCATAAGGGCGGGCTGCATGTCTCCGCCGTCGAGAAGGACCCGCGGACCTACGAACATATCCCGCCCGAATCGGTCGGCAATCGCCGCAACATCGTGGTCTCGGACCAGGCCGGCCGCGCCAATCTGTTGGCCCGCTTCCGCGAGATCGGCATGGAGATCAATCCCGCCGATCCGAAGCTCGGTCGTCTGGTCGAGGTGGTGAAGGAGCGCGAATATGCGGGCTATGCCTATGACGGCGCCGATGCCAGTTTCGAGCTGCTCGCCCGCCGGGCTCTGGGCGAGGTGCCGGAATATTTCCGCCTCGCCACCTTCCGCGTGATCGACGAGCGGCGCTGGAGCGCGGCGGACGAACTCATCACCCTGTCCGAGGCGACCATCAAGGTCGATATCGGCGAGGCCCATGCCATGACCGTGGCCGAAGGCAACGGCCCGGTGAATGCCCTCGACAACGCCCTGCGCAAGGCCCTGCTGCCCCATTTTCCCGAACTCGAGGATATGCGGCTGGTCGATTACAAGGTGCGCATCCTGACGCCGGACGAGGGCACCCGCGCGGTCACCCGGGTGATGATCGAAAGCAAGGATGCCGGCGGCACGCGCTGGGCGACGGTCGGGGTCTCGGCCAACGTGATCGACGCCTCCTTCAACGCCCTGCACGACAGCATCACCCACAAGCTGTTCCGCGACGGCGCCCGCGCCGGCGGCTGCTGACCCGCCGGGCGTAGGACGATGGCGGGCACCGATGCCAGCAAGCGGGCGGAGGCGGGGGGCGGACCGGCGATTGTCCTGGTGCGGCCCCAGCTCGGCGAGAATATCGGCTTCGCGGCCCGCGCCATGCTCAATTGTGGCCTGACCGATCTGCGCCTGGTCGCGCCCCGCGACGGCTGGCCCAACGACAAGGCCCGGGCCGCTTCGGCGGGCGGCGACAGGGTGATCCAGGGTGCGCGGGTCTATGCCGAGACGGCCGAAGCCGTGGCCGATCTCAACCTCGTCTACGCCACCACGGCGCGACCCCGTGGCATGGCGGCGGATGTCGTCTCGCCGCGCGAGGCCGCCGCCGGGCTGCACCGGGCGGTCGATGCCGGGCAGGCGGCCGGTGTGCTGTTCGGGCCCGAACGTTCGGGCCTGACGAACGACGACATCGCCCTGGCCGATGCGATCATGACCGTGCCGCTCAATCCCGGCTTCTCTTCGATCCAACTCGGCCATGCCGTCATGATCCTGGGCTACGAGTGGTTTCAGGCCTGCGAAGAGACGGCTCCGGCCGAAACCCCCAACGAGACCCTGGCCGAAGGCAAGAATCGGCCCGTCGCCAAGGCCGATCTGATCGGATTTTTCGAACATCTGGAGCGCGAATTGGACGCCTGCGGCTTCTTGCACCCGCCGGAAATGCGGCCCACCATCACCCGCAACCTCCGCACCCTGTTCCAGCGCGCAAGCCTGACGGACCGGGAAGTGCGGACCCTGCGCGGGGTGGTCGCCGGGCTGACGAGCCATCGCGACCGGGGCGACAAGGAATAGGGCGCGAGACCAAGGGAAACGGGGCAGGGGGACGGGAAATGAGCGGTCTGGAAAACAGGGTCGTGCTGGTCACGGGCGGTTCGCGCGGGATCGGCGCGGGCATCGTCCGGGTGTTGCTGGAGAAGGGTGCGGACGTGATCCTGCATTACGGCCGGGGCAAGGCCGAGGCCGAGGCGATCGCCGCCCAGGCCCCGAAGGGCCGTATCCATCTGGTCCAGGCCGATCTGTTCGATCCCAAGGCCCCGCTGGCCCTGTGGGACGGCGCGATGGCCTGGAAGGGCCAGGTCGATGTGCTGGTCAATAATGCCGGGATCCGGGCGACCTGCGGATTGGACGAGAGTTTCGAGGCGCTGGAGAAGGCCTGGGGCGATTCCATGCGGGTCAACGCCATCGCCCCGGCCCATCTCTGCCGCTTGGCCATCGCCGAATGGAAGAAGCGCGACGCCGGAAAGGCCGAGGATGCGCGGACCGGCGGCATCATCGTCAATATTTCCAGCCGCCCGGCCTTCCGGGGCGACCGGCCGCATTTCTATCACGACGGGGCGTCCAAGGCGGCCATCACGGCCCTGACCTACGGCCTCGCCCGGTTCGAGGCCGAGCACAAGATCACCGCCTTCGCGGTCGTGCCCGGCATTATCTGGACCGAGCAGATGGAGGAATACCAGAAGCATTACGACGTCTCCGAGGCCCTGGCCGAAATCCCCCTCAAGGAATTCGGCACGCCCGAGGATGTCGGCCGCATCGTCGCCTTCCTGGCGACAGGCGAGGCGCGCTATTCCACCGGCTCCACCATCGATGTCGGCGGCGCCTCCTATATCCACTGATTGGACGGCGGTTCCCGCCGGGACAGGCGCCCTCAACCCGCCGTTTGACAGGGCTTACCGCGCGGCTATACTCCGCGCCCATTTCGGGGAATGTGGATTGGCCTCAAGAAGCCGCCTCCCGCGCCTGGGAAACCAGGGGCCTACCCGGACACGAACAACGCCGTCAATGAACGGGAGAATACGTCATGTCGAAGCGCATTCGCGCCAAGCATAAGATCGACCGGCGCCTGAAGGTCAACCTTTGGGGCCGGCCCAAGTCACCCTTTAACAAGCGCGAGTACGGCCCCGGCCAGCATGGCCAGCGCCGCCGCAAGCCGTCCGATTACGGCACGCAGCTCGAGGCCAAGCAGAAGCTGAAGGGCTATTACGGCAATATCACCGAGCGCCAGTTCCGCCGCACCTATGACGAGGCGAACCGTCGCCGCGGCAACACCGAAGAGAACCTGATCGAGCTTCTCGAGCGCCGCCTCGATGCCGTGGTCTACCGCATGAAATTCGTGCCCACGGTTTTCGCCGCGCGCCAGTTCGTCAACCACGGCCATATCCTGGTCAACGGCAAGCGGGTGAACATCCCCTCGGCCCGGGTCAGCGATGGCGACGTCATCGAGATCAAGGAAAAGAGCCGCGAACTGCCGCTCGTTCTCTCGGCCGTCGATTCGCCGGAGCGCGAACTGCCGGACTATCTCGACGTCGATCACGACCGCATGCGCGGCACCTTCGTGCGCGGCCCCAAGCTCGCCGATGTGCCCTATCCGGTGCAGATGGAGCCGAACCTGGTCGTCGAATTCTATTCGAGTTGATCGGGCTCCAAGTCAGAATCGCGAACGG
>JAQCGR010000286.1 GCA_027619995.1 Pseudomonadota bacterium
GGCGGACCCGCGATGATCGAGGCCGCGCGGCGGGCGGCGGAGGAGGCCGGCGGCGCCGGGCGCCCGCGCCTGATCGCCGTGACCGTGCTGACCAGCCTGGGCGACGAGGATCTCGCCAAGGTCGGCCAACGCCCCTCGACCGCCGAACAGGTCCTGCGCCTCGCCCGGCTGGCGCGCGACAGCGGGGCGGACGGCGCGGTCTGCTCGCCCCTGGAAGCCGCCGCCCTGCGCGCCGAACTGGGCCGGGATTTCCTTCTGGTCGTGCCCGGCGTACGGCCGCCCGGCAGCGCCGCCGACGACCAGAAGCGGGTGATGACCCCAAAAGACGCCATCGCGGCCGGTGCCGATATCCTCGTCATTGGGCGGCCGATCACCCGCGCCGCCGATCCCGCCGCGGCAGCCCGAGACATTGCCAAGGGGATGGCGGAAGCCTAAATCTCCGCCCATGCGTATCCAGGCCAAGATCTGCGGACTGAATGCGGCCGATGGCTTTGCCGCCGCCGAGGCGGGGGGTGCGGCCATGGTCGGCC
The DNA here is from genome assembly GCA_027619995.1 of Pseudomonadota bacterium. GTDB lineage: Bacteria > Pseudomonadota > Alphaproteobacteria > CADEGL01 > CADEGL01 > JABIRQ01. Next base: position 531 of record JAQCGR010000286.1, read on the forward strand.
TCGTCTTCTATGCCCGCTCGCCCCGCTATGTGGCGCCGACGGAGGGCGCGCGGCTGACCGCCTCCCTGGCCCCAGGCATCAAACGCGTCGGGCTTTTCGTCGATGTCGACGATCGCACCATCGCCGAAACCCTTTCCCATGTCCGCCTGGACCTGCTGCAGTTCCATGGCGCCGAAACGCCGGAGCGCGTCGGCCAGGCCAAGACGCAGTTCGGCCTGCCCGTGATGAAGGCCGTGAAAGTGGCCGTGAAGGCCGATCTCAAGGCCGCCCAGCCCTATATCGGCCAGGCCGATTGGATCCTGTTCGACGCCAAGGCGCCGAAATCCATGCCCGACGCCCTACCCGGCGGCAACGCCCTGTCCTTCGACTGGCGCCTCCTGGATGGGCTCGATCTGCCCTGCCCCTGGATGCTGTCGGGCGGCCTCGATCCGGAGAACCTGGCCGAGGCGGTCCGCATCAGCGGCGCGCGGGCGGTCGATGTCTCCTCGGGGGTCGAAGCGCGGCCGGGACGCAAGGACCCGGAGAAGATTCGCGCCTTTCTCAAGACTGCGGGGCGGATTTAGACACGGTGCCGGGGAGGCGCAGCATGGCGGCAGACGGGGGAAGGTCTTTGACCTCCGCCGCGACGCCTGATTTATTCCCACCGCGCGTGCAACAATACGGCCAGGACGACGAAACGGCATGACCCAGGTCAACACATTCCGCGGCGGACCGGACGAACGGGGCCATTTCGGCCTGTTCGGTGGGCGCTATGTCGCCGAAACCCTGATGCCGATGATCCTGGAACTGGAGAAGGCCTACAATGCCGCCAAGGCCGATCCGGCCTTCACCTCGGAATACGACGACTATCTCAAACACTATGTCGGCCGGCCCAGCCCGCTGTTCTATGCCCAGCGCCTGACCGAGCATCTCGGCGGCGCCAAGATCTATTTCAAGCGCGACGAGCTGAACCACACCGGGTCGCACAAGATCAACAATTGCCTGGGCCAGATCCTGGTTGCCCGGCGCATGGGCAAGAAGCGCATCATCGCCGAAACCGGCGCGGGCCAGCACGGCGTGGCCGCCGCCACGGTCTGCGCCCTGTTCGGCCTGCCCTGCGTCGTCTACATGGGCTCCAAGGATATCGAACGCCAAGCACCGAACGTGTTCCGCATGAAGCTTCTCGGCGCCGAGGTCGTGGCCGTCGAGAGCGGCTCCAAATCCCTCAAGGATGCGATGAACGAGGCCCTGCGCGACTGGGTCGCCACGGTCGAGGAGACCTTCTACATCATCGGCACGGCAGCGGGGCCGCACCCCTACCCGGCGATGGTGCGCGATTTCCAGTCGATCATCGGGCGCGAGACGCGCGAGCAGATCATGGAGGCGGAGGGCCGCCTGCCTGACACCCTGGTCGCCTGTATCGGCGGCGGGTCGAACGCGCTGGGCCTGTTTCACCCCTTTCTCGACGACACGGCTGTGGCGATCCACGGGGTCGAGGCCGCGGGCCTGGGTCTGGACACCGACAAGCATGCCGCGTCCCTGACCGGCGGCCGCCCCGGCGTGCTGCACGGCAACCGGACCTATCTGCTGCAGACCGATGACGGCCAGATCCAGGAGGCCCATTCTATCTCGGCCGGGCTCGACTATCCGGGCATTGGACCGGAACATTCCTGGCTGCACGATATCGGCCGGGTGAAATACGTCTCCGCGACCGACAAGGCCGCGCTCGAGGCCTTCCAGCTCTGCTCCCGCCTCGAAGGCATCATTCCGGCGCTCGAGCCGGCCCATGCCCTGGCCCATGTCATCGAGATCGCGCCGGATCTGCCCAAGGACCATATCCTGGTGTTGAACATGTGCGGGCGGGGCGACAAGGACATCTTCACCGTCGCCGATCATCTCAAGGTCACGCTGTGAGCGGGGCGGGCCGTATCGAGCGGCGTTTCGCCGCCCTGAAGGCCGAGGGGCGCGGCGCCCTGGTCACCTTCGTCACGGCAGGCGATCCCGATCACGAAACCTCGCGCGCCCTGTTGGCGGGACTGCCGGGCGCGGGCGCGGATATCGTCGAACTGGGCATGCCCTTTTCCGACCCGATGGCGGATGGCCCGGCGATCCAGAAAGCCAGCCTGCGGGCGCTCGCCGCCGGGGCCAGTCTGGCGCGGACCCTCGAACTGGCGCGCGCCTTCCGCGACAGCGACAGCGACACGCCGCTGGTCCTGATGGGCTATTTCAACCCGATCTACAGCTATGGGGCCGAGGGTTTCGTGCGTGACGCTGCGGCGGCCGGGGTCGACGGCATGATTGTCGTCGATCTGCCACCCGAGGAGGACGACGAGCTGCGACCGGCGGCCGAAGCCGCGGGCCTGTCCTTCGTGCGCCTGGCGACGCCGACCAGCGATGCGGGCCGCCTGCCCACGATCCTGCGTTCGGCTTCGGGCTTCATCTACTATGTCTCGATCCTGGGCATTACCGGCACGCGTTCGGCCGGCGAGGACACGGTGCGCGACGCGGTCGCGCGTCTGCGCGCCGGGACCGACCTGCCCCTCGTTGTGGGATTCGGCATCAAGACGCCGGAACAGGCGGGCGCGATTTCGCGCATCGCGGACGGCGCGGTCATCGGCTCCGCCATCGTCGATCGGATCACCGCGGGCCTCGATGCCAAGGGACGGCCCGACGCTTCGATGGTCGCGGATGTCCTCGGCTTCGTGAGCGAATTGGCGGATGGCGTGAGAGGTCGAGGGTAAAGCGATATGAGCTGGCTGACCAATTTCGTTCGACCGAAGCTGCGCGCCCTGGGCATCAAGCCCGATGTGCCGGACAATCTTTGGATCAAATGCCCCAATTGCGAGCAGATGCTGTTCCACCGCGAACTCGCGGCGAATCTGCATGTCTGCCACTATTGCGACCACCATCTGCGCCTGCCCGCCGCCGACCGGCTGGCCATGCTGTTCGACGAGGGCGCGTTCCAGACCATCGAACTGCCGGAAACGATCGCCGACCCGCTCCGTTTTCGGGACCGCCGCCGCTATAGCGAAAGGCTGCGCGACGCGCGTCATGGCGACGACCGGCGCGATGCCGTTCTGGTCGGCCATGGCACGATGGGCGGCCATCCGGCGGTCGTGGCGGCCTTCGATTTCGGCTTCATGGGTGGCTCGATGGGCGTGGCCGCGGGCGAGAGCTTGCTCGCCGCCGCCAACCTGGCCGTGCTGCAGGACGCGCCCTTGATCGTCGTGCCCGCCTCGGGCGGCGCGCGCATGCAGGAAGGCATCCTGTCCCTGATGCAGATGCCGCGGACGGTGATCGGCGTGCAGCAGGTGCGCGAGGCCGGCCTGCCCTACATCGTCGTCCTGGCCGACCCGACCACCGGTGGTGTCACCGCCTCCTTCGCGATGCTGGGCGACATCGCCCTGGCCGAGCCCGGTGCGATCGTCGGTTTCGCCGGAACGCGGGTGATTCAGGAAACCATCCGGGAAAAGCTGCCCGCGGGCTTCCAGCGGGCCGAATACCTGCACGACCACGGCATGGTCGACATGGTGGTCCATCGCCGCGCCCTGCGCGACCGGCTGATCAGCCTGATCGGCCTGCTCCGCCACCCCCGTCCGAAGGCCGAGGTCGTGTCCCTGGAGCGTCGCGGCGAAGGCGCCGGCAAGACGTCCGACAAGGCCCCGCAGGAAAAGGTTGGTGCCGCGCCTGGGCCCGCCGATCCCAAGGGAAGCCCCGCCAAGGGGGCGTGACCCAAACGCTTCCCAGCGACGCCATATTGGAGCGGCTGCTCGCCCTCCATCCCAAGCTGATCGACCTGTCGCTCGACCGGGTGATGCGGCTGATGGCGCGGCTAGATCATCCGGAAGAGCGGCTTCCCCCGGTGATCCATATCGCCGGCACCAACGGCAAGGGATCGACCCTGGCCTATCTAGAGGCGATGGGCCGGGCCGCCGGCCATCGCGTGCATACGTACACCTCGCCCCATCTGGTGCGCTTTCACGAACGCATCCGCCTCGACG
>JAQCGR010000287.1 GCA_027619995.1 Pseudomonadota bacterium
CGCCGGCGTGGGCGCAGGCTGCGGCGCCGGCTTTGGCTCCGGCTCCGGCTTCGGTTCCGGCTTGGGGTCCGGCGGCGTCGGCGGCTGGGGCGGCGGTGGCGGTTTCGGCTTTTCCTGCTTGGGCGGCTTCGGTACTTCCTTTTCGACCGTCGGATCCATCGTCACGACCTCGACCGGAATGGACGGCGCGATCTCCTCCGGCTCGGGAAGGAGATGGGGAAGGCCGAGCCATGCCACCAAAATAATCGCGATATGGACGGCCGCCGAGAGGAAGACGCCTTTGCGCATAGGCGATCAGTTCCCGCCCCCGCCCTGGCCGGGCATCTCGGCGATCAGGGCGACCTTTGCGAAACCCGCCGAGGCGACGGTGCCCATGACCTCCATGATGCGGCCGTAGTCGACATTGCGGTCGCCGCGCACGAAAATCTTGGTATCCGGTTTGTTTTCGGTGATCGCGGAGAGGCGCGGCACCAAGTTTTCCAGCGGCGTCTCGCTCTCCTGGAGATAGATAAGGCCGTCCTTGTCGATCGAGATGACCAGCGGCTCGATGGGCTGGGTGATTTGCGGGGCATCGGTCTTCGGCAGATCGACCGGCACGCCCACCGTGAGCAAGGGCGCGGTGATCATGAAGATGATGAGCAGGACGAGCATCACGTCGACCATGGGCGTGACGTTGATGTCGCTCATCGGCTGGCGGCCGCCCCGGCCGCGGGTGCCGCGTTGAAGCTGGACCGCCATGGCCTAGCGCCTTTCCTCAAGCTGGCGCGAAAGCACGGCACCGAACTCGCCACAGAAGGCTTCCAGTCGAATGGCATAGCGATTCAAATCGCTCGACAGCTTGTTATAGGCGACGACCGCCGGGATCGCCGCGACCAGACCCAGTGCGGTGGCGAACAGGGCCTCCGCGATGCCGGGGGCGACCACGGCCAAGCTGGTATTCTTGGAGATCGCAATCGCGGCGAAGCTGTTCATGATGCCCCAGACCGTGCCGAACAGGCCGATGAAGGGCGCCGTGGAGCCGACGGAAGCCAGGAAGGTCATGTAGCGCTCGATCCGGTCCATCTCGCGCCCCAAGGTGACCTGCATGACGCGTTCGACCCGCTGCTGCAAAGCCGACCGGCCGGAATCGTCCTTGCCCAATCCCCGCGAGACCGAGCGCCGCCATTCCGACATGGCGCTGGAGAACAGGGCCGACATCGGATCGCCCGGCCGGTTGCCGATGCGGTCATAGAGGTCGTCGAGCGATCCGCCGGACCAGAACGCCTCTTCGAACTGGGCGGTGCGCGCGCGGACACGGCGCAGGCGGATCAGCTTGTCGAAGATGATCGCCCAGCACCAAAAGGAGGCCAGCACCAGCAAGATCATGACCGCCTTCACGACGAAGTCGGCCTGGAGGAACAGTCCCCAGACCGACAAATCGTGGATCACGTCGCTGCCACCGAGATTGACGGTATCTATGGTCGTGGTTCCTTGCATCTTATCTGGCTCGCATGCTTGCGGTTAATTGTGGCTGGATCACGGCCTTCACGGCCGCCGGCATTCGTGCCGGACGGCCCCGCCCGTCGAGACAGGCGAGGCGAATCTTGAGACACGCAATATCTTCGCCCGCGCGCCGGACGTCCTGATCGAGAGATAGACTGGCCCCGCGCAAGGCAGTGATCCTGGTGCACACTTCTAGATCGTCATCGAGCCTTGCGGGCCTCACATAGTCCACCTCGCAGCGGCGCACAACGAAGACGATATCGTCCTCCAGTTTCATTTGCGCCTGGCCGATGCCGAAGCACCGCAAAAGGTCCGAGCGCGCGCGTTCCGCGAACTTGAGATAGTTGGCGTAATAGACGATGCCGGCGGCATCCGTGTCCTCCCAATAGATGCGGACCGGGAAGCGGTGGGAGCCGTCATCCGCGATATGACCCGCATGCGCTTGCGCCGTCACGCCGCATCATCCCCGTCGCCGATCAGGTCGAGCTGGCGCAGCTCACGCGCGCCGGTCGGCGCGTCCAGGCCGAGATAGCGATAGCCGGCATCGGCCAGCATGCGGCCGCGCGGCGTGCGCTGAACCAACCCTTCCTGGATCAGATAGGGCTCGATCACCTCTTCGATCACATCGCGCTGTTCGGACAGGGCCGCCGCCATGGTTTCGACCCCGACCGGCCCGCCGCCATAGTTTTCCGCGAGGCAGCGCAGATAACGCCGGTCCATCGTGTCGAGACCGCGCGCGTCCACATCCATGCGCGTCAGGGCGGCGCCGGCCGCTTCGCGGTCGATCTCCTCCCGCCCGTCCACCGCAGCGAAATCTCGCACCCGGCGCAGCAGCCGGCCCGCGACCCGCGGCGTGCCACGCGAACGCCGGGCGATTTCCATCGCACCGTCGGCGGTCAGGACGATGCCGAACACGCCCGCGCCCCGCAGGACGATGCTCTGCAACTCCTCCGCCGTATAGAATTCCAGGCGCAGCGGAATGCCGAAGCGTTCGCGGAGGGGATTGGTAATCAGCCCCGAACGGGTCGTCGCCCCGACCAGCGTAAAGGGCGGCAGATCGATGCGGATCGACCGGGCGGCCGGCCCCTCGCCGATGATAAGGTCGAGCTGATAATCCTCCATCGCCGGATAGAGGATTTCCTCGACCGCCGGATTGAGCCGGTGAATCTCGTCGATGAACAGCACGTCACGCGGCTGGAGATTGGTGAGCAAAGCGGCCAGATCCCCTGCCCGCGCGATGACCGGCCCCGATGTCGCGCGGAAACTGACCCCCAATTCGCGCGATACGATCTGGGCCAGGGTGGTCTTGCCCAGGCCCGGCGGCCCAAAGAACAGGACATGGTCGAGCGCCTCGCCCCGGTTCCGGGCGGCGTCGATATAGACCCGCAGATTGCCGCGCAACTGCGCCTGGCCGACGAATTCCTCCAGGCTCAACGGACGGATGCTTTTCTCCGCCGAGTCCCCGGCCGCGACACTCGAACCGCCCTCTCCGTCCAGGCCTTTCTCGTGAAAGGCCGGATCGACGATACGTTCGTCGCTCATCGGCCGAGCTCCACCAAGCCTTCGCGCAGCAGAGCCTCGACGGTCGCTTCCCCGCCCAGGCGATGGACGGCATGGGCGACGGCGGCGAAAGCCTCGGACCGGCTATAGCCCAGATTGACCAGGGCCGAGACGGCGTCCGCCGGCACCCCGTCCGAGGGCGAGGGCGGTCCATCCGCCGCAGCGCCGCCGATACGCGCGGAGGACCCGAGAACGATGCCCCCGGCCTTGTCCTTCAACTCGTTGAGAATGCGCGCCGCCACCTTCGGTCCGACCCCGTCGGCACGGGTCAGGGCCGTGCGGTCCTGGGCGGCGATGGCCTGGGCAATCTGGTTCGGCGCGAGCACGGAGAGGATCGCCAGCGCCACCCGCGCGCCGACCCCCTGGACCGTGGTCAGCAGCCGGTACCAGGCCCGTTCATCCTCCTCGGAGAAACCGTAGAGATGGATATGGTCCTCGCGGACATGGGTTTCGATATGGAGCATCGCCGGCTTGCCCGCTGCCGGCAGGCGCGAAAGGGTTCGGCCCGAGCAATAGACCAGGTAGCCGACGCCGCCGACATCGATCACGGCCCAGTCCTGGCCGACCGAATCGAGCACCCCGGTCAGTTTCGCGATCACCGGGCGGCCGCCGCGATTCGACGCCCGGTCCAGGCGTGATGGGCGTGGCAGATGGCGACGGCGAGGGCATCCGCCGCATCCGGCCCCGCCGGATTGCAGCCCGGCAGCAGCATGCGCACCATCGCATCGATCTGCGACTTATCGGCATGCCCCGCCCCGACCACCGATTTCTTCACCAGATTGGGGGCGTATTCAGCGACCGGCAGGCCGCGATGCGCGGGCACCAGCAGAGCAATGCCGCGGGCCTGGCCCAGTTTCAGGGCCGAGGCGAAGTTGCGGTTGACGAAAGTCTCCTCGACGCAAGCCTCGTCGGGCTCGAAACGGGAGACCACTTCGACCAGCCCGTCATAAAGCGTGACCAGGCGTTCAGCGAGAGCCTGCTTGGGGTTGGTCGCCACGACGCCATTGGCGAGATGACCCAAGCGAACGCCGTCCGAGGCGATGACGCCCCAGCCCGTGCGCTGCAGACCGGGGTCGAGCCCCAGCAGAATCATACCGCCCCTCCTCGTTCGCGCGCGTCCGGCGCGGACGCGTCGCGCCTATGCGCTCAACCGTTCCAGCAGGTCGTCGGCGATTTCGAAATTGGCCGATACGCGCTGCACATCGTCGCAGTCATCAAGTGATTCGAGCAGCTTCATCAGAGTTTCCGCCGCATCCTCTTCCACCGGGATCGTGGTTTGCGGACGCCAGGTCAACTGCGCGGTGGCCGGCGGGCCCAGGCGCATCTCCAGCGCGTCACGCACCTCGTTCAACTCGTCCGGCGCGCAGATAATTTCATGGCCGTCCGCGGTGGATATCGCATCCTCGGCCCCGGCCTCTATCGCCGCATCGAAAATCGCCTCGACCGAGCCGGCATCGGCCTCGTA
>JAQCGR010000288.1 GCA_027619995.1 Pseudomonadota bacterium
GGTTGCCCGCCGAACGATCCAGGGTCAAAATCAACCGTGTGGGAGGGGCCCACATGGGGAATCCCGGATTAACTCATGACACATCGGCGTTCGAACCGGTGTCATAGAATTGATGCACTCGTGTGAAGTCCTAACGGCGCCTGTGTACCGATCCGGAAATTGCATGTATGCCTGATCGGTCAACAGGTTTTGCGGGGAACACACCGAACACCAAACGGAGTCACGCGGGTACCGCGCCGGATTTCGCAATATGAATAAAGGGAGCGTTCGAATGCTCAAGATGAAAACCCTCGCGGTCGTCGCGTTCGCGGTGATACTCGGGGGCTGTACGACCAACTAAATCCAGGACCAGCTCGCGCCGGTCCGCGCCATGCCCACGACGGGTACGGCGTTCACCCAGGCCCTGCACAGCGAGTACCTGTGGCTGGCCGATGCCGAATACTCGGGCGGCGATCTGAGTGATGCCCTCTACTATGGCGAGAAGGCGCGCCGCGCTGGCAACGGCGAAGAGGTTGCGCCGGAGGATCCGTACGCCAACGCCACGCCGATTCCGGCCGGAGGCCCGGCCGCGACCGCCGGTGATCGTCTGCAGGCCGCATTGGCCGGCGGCGGCAAGACGGCAGCGCCCGCGGCCATGGCCCGCGCGCAGGTCGCCTATGACTGCATGATCCGCGAGTGGTGCGAAATTCATGACGCCATTGCCGGCTGTAAGGACCGTTTCCTGGCCGCCGTGGCGGAAGTCGAAGCTGCGCTGCAGCCGATGATGGAGCCGCCGGCACGCGACTATCTGATCTTCTTCGATTGGAACAAGTCGAACATCCGCGGCGATGCGGCCCAGGTCCTCGACCAGGTGGTTGCTTCCATGCGCGAGCTGAAAGCCACGCGGTTGAACCTGATCGGCTTCACGGACACCAGTGGTTCGGCCGATTACAACCAGGGTCTGTCCGTCCGTCGCGCGAATGCGGCCAAGGCGTACCTTGAGGCCCAGGGCGTTCGTTCCGACGTGATCGCCGCCGCAGGTCGCGGTGAGAACGATCTGCTGGTTCCGACTCCGGACGGTGTCCGCGAGGAAGAGAACCGCAGGGTGGAAATCACGCTCGAGTAGTGTGAACCCAGCCTGAGACTGTCGAAGAGAGGCGGCGCCGGAGCAATCCGGCGCCGCTTTTCCTTGCACGCAGTCCTTGCCGACGGATCGTCGCTTGCTTTCTGCCGCCATGCGATTTACACCTTGTGACCCATGCAAGCGCAAATGGGGGGGCGTATGATGCTCTTCGGAAACGGTTCGAAGCCCCTGGCTGGCGGACTGATGATTGCCGTGATGGCAATATTTTCTTTCAGCGCCGCCGCCGCTGCGGGTGACGATTTTGATTTTCAGAAGGGTGCTTCGATTGCTTCGGCGCTCGCGCAGTCTCGCGCTCAGAACCGGATCCTGTTGACGGAAAACAAGGTTCCCGGCTGCGCGGAGCGTGATTTCGTTTCGGTCGAGATCGTCAAGGAACCGGCAATGATGGCCAAGTCGGCAGAGGTCAAGGAGAAGAAGTGGCAGGAGCAGTGGACGGTGAGCCGTTGTGGCGAGCAGGTCGGCTACCTGGTTTTCTTCACCGAAATCGGTATTGGCGGCACCTTCTTTTCCATCGTCGAGAACGAATAGGCCTCAGGCCGACCCCCCTAAGCGATCGGCGGCGTTCGCCTGATATCGTGTCGGGGCAATCAATGATCGCTCGCATTCGGTCCGACGCGGCCTTCGATATTGCCCGGCCGGATCGGTTCGGCCCGTGATAGATACGGTATTCGATCGCGCGGATCTCGCCGATTGAGCCTATGCGATCCTTTCCGGCGACGATGATCTCGATCAGGCCTGCGAAGCGATCCCCGAGTCGGCCTGCACCGCTCTTCCTCGTAATTTCCTGCTCAATCTCGCGAACGGCGCGGCGACCAAACTGGCCGAGCAGATTGCGAGTCCCGCCCTGGCGGCTTGGCGCATGCCCGAAGCGGCCCATATGAATGATTGATGGGACGAGCCGTTGGGCGGCGGCGAGAGAGAAAAGATGAAAGGCACCGGCAATGTCCGAAACACGAGCGGAACGATTGAAACAGACCATGCAGGATCCCAAATCGACCTATGAGAGGCCCGGCGAGGTCCTCAAGGACGAAGCCTTGAGCGACGCGGAGAAGGTAGAGATTCTGCGCCGTTGGAAGACGGACGCCGAGCTTCTGGCGACAGCTGAGGCCGAGAATATGGCCGGCGGCGAGCCCAATCTCCTCCACGAAGTCTCGGAAGCATTGGCCACACTGATTTCCCAAGAACGGGGCGCTCGCTGAGCCTTTGGCGGGACGGCCGACTCCGCGGCAAAGGTTGCGAATTCCGGACTGTCGTGACGAGTCGCGCCCTCCTCTAGGGCCGGCGGATCCTGGTGGGCGTTGCCGGACGGCGGCTAAAGGCTAATATGCCGGCCATAACGGGCCAGGAAGGCACGGGCATGGCCGGATCGCTTCAGCAGATCAACCTCAAGTTCGATGCGGCGCAGGACCGGCTGCTTCTGCGCATGCGGGTGGGCGAGGAGGAAGTGCGTCTCTGGCTAACCAGGCGCTATATCCGCTTGATGTGGGGCGCGCTGGTCAAGCTACTCGGACAGGTGCCCGAGGTCGTGGCCCAGCCGGAACCGAAGGCAAGGCGCGCGGTCATAGCCTTTCAGCATCAGGCCGCCGTTCAGCAGAGTGATTTCAAGAAGAAGTACGAAGCGGCTGCCCCGCAACCCGAACTGGGGCCGGCACCCTTGCTGGTCACCGGATCCAAGCTGCGGATGACGGAGCCGAAGCGGCCGCAGATCGTCTTCGAAACCGATGGTGGCAAGGCGATCACGGTCAATCTCGGAATGGACACGCTCCATTCCTTCTGCCGCTTGGTGCAGAAATCCGTGGCGACCGCCGAATGGAATATGGTTCTTGAGCTTGAGGGCAAGGGGAGTGGGGAGGCACCGGCTGACGCCCCCCCGTCGCGCGTTCACTGAATTCGGCCGGGAATTGCGCCGACCCGCCCGGGGTCAGCTCGTCATCGCCCAGCCTTCGACCTCGATCGTCAGGCCATCGATCCCCAGCGCGGCCAGAGGAATGCCGGTGGTGGTCGGTCCCGGCGCTGAAAAGCTCGCGGAGCGGACGCTCAGGTTTTCGTGGAGTTCGTCATACCCGCCGCCGCCACGGTAGAAGGTGTTGACCTTGACCATGTCGTCCATGCTCAGGCCGTAGCAGGCGAGCACCCGGCGGATATTCTCCATGACCACGACGGTCTGTCTGACCATCTGCCATTGGTGGAGGCCGACACCATTGTGGTCCTGGCAAACCTGCCCACCGATGAAGACCATCTTTCCGACCTTCACGCCCTGCTGGAAATTGACCGGAATCGGCCAATCCCAGTGGCCGTCGGGGCGGACGCATTCGCGTTCCAGCTTCTCCCCGTTCACCCCGAGCATGGCGAAGGCTTCCTGGCGCTGCGTCATGCCGTCAGGGAACAGCGCCGGCACCGGCACGCCGGTTCCGACCGGCCCAGGCCATTCGAAAGCATTGCCCCGGATCTGCGCGGCCCGCGACCAATCCGCCGTGGTTCCCGAGCCGACATAGAAAGTGTTGATCCGGGCGACGTCGCCGAGATCCGCGCCGAAGCCGGCCAGCACGGCGCGCAGATTTTCGATATTGGCGCGCGCCTGCTCGACCGGATCGCCGGGCGCGATCATCTTGCCGGCGGAATCCAGCGGCTGCTGGGCGCCGACGAAGATCATCTCTCCGCAGCGCAGGCCGTGGCTGAACGGCCAATCCCAGTGGGTGTTCGGATTGGACGCGCTGCGGGCCATGCGCGAGCCGTCGGGCGCGCGCATGGCGATCGCCTCTATCTCGACCACCATTTCGGGATAGGCCAGGACTGGCAGCGGGACCGGCATGACCGCCGGGGGGACCTCGCCCTTGAAGCGCGCGCGCAGAGTGGCCAGGGCCTCGCGTTCGTTCACGCTGCCGTCGTTGACGTAGAACATGACGAGTTTGACCACATCCTCGAGATCGGCGCCGAGCTCGCCGAGGACGGTTTCGATATGGTCGACGGCGGCATTGGTCTGGGCGGCGAGATCGCCTTTGTTGAGAACCTCGCCTTCGGGCGTCAGGTTGACCTGCCCGCCGACGAAGAACATCTCGTCGCAGCGCATGCCGTGTTTGTGGGTCACTTTGATCGGCCAGGACCAATGCCCGTCCGGCCAGACGTAATTGCGTGTCATCCTTCCCTCCCCAGAAGTATATGCGGTCGCTAACGTTCCCTGACTTCCCCGTCGCGTCAACAAGCGCGTGGGGCGAGGTACCGATGCGATCTGTTATAACTGGCGGGGCAGGATCAAGGCAGGAAATGGGGGATGACGTGAGCGAATCGGCCGTGCTTGAAGGAAAGACCGCGTTGGTAACCGGGGCCTCGGCAGGTCTCGGCAGGCAATTCGCGACGGCTCTGGCGGCGGCGGGCGCGCGGGTC
>JAQCGR010000289.1 GCA_027619995.1 Pseudomonadota bacterium
GGCGCGCAGGTCTGCAGCCTCTGGCTGCCCCTCGATCCCGTCCCGCGCGAGAACAGCCCGGAATATGTCCGTGGCTCGCATCTCTGGGGCAAGACCTACAAACCGAAGAGTTTCTACGACCCGGCCAGCGACTACAGCCGCCGGGCGGAAACGCTGGACCGGATTCCGGATTTCGACCGGGAGCGCGAGAAGCACGACTTCCTCCACTGGGCGATGGAGCCGGGCGATATCCAGGCCTTCACCGGCGTCACGGTCCATGGCGCGCCGGGCAAATAGCAGCGGCCGCCGCCGCCGCGCCTTCGTCACCCGCTGGGCGGGCGAGACGGCGCGCTTCGCGGTGCGGCCGGGACATATGCATCCAAAATTCCCCGATTGCGGGCTAAACCACGGCGATCCGCTGGGCGGGGAAAGCTTTCCAACCCTTTGGCAGCGCGAGGACGGATCCGCATGACTGGGAAAGAAACCGCCATCGCCGATCTCGTCGCCGACGAGGATGTCCGCGCCTATCGCGAGGACGGGGCGGTCATGATCCCCGGCGTGTTCGACGCGCGCTGGCAGGAGGTCCTGGCCAAGGGCATCCAGCGCAATCTGGACAATCCGGGCTGGCAGGCGCGCCACTACACCAAGGACCGGGGCAAGAAAGAGGGATTCTTCTTCGGCGATGCCGGGGTCTGGCAGGACAACCCGGAATACCGCGACTTCCTGTTCCATTCGCCGGCGGCGGAACTGGCCGCACGGATGACCGGGGCAGCGCGTATCAACATCTATTTCGACGGCATCTTCGTGCGCGGGCCGCAGACGCGGTCGCGCACCCCCTGGCACCAGGACGTGCCCTATTGGCCGATCGAGGGCGATCAGATGGGTGCCACTGGACCCGGTGCCGCGCGACGGCGCGGTGGAATTCGTTCGCGGCAGCCATCGCTGGGGCAAGGTCTTCAAGCCCAAGAGCTTCTTCGAAGACAAGAAGGATTACGAATTCCGCGACCAGGGCCTGGAGATCATGCCGGACTGGGAGGAGAAGCGGGACGAGGCCGAACTGATCGGCTGGGCCATGGCGCCGGGCGACGCCCTGTGCTTTCACGGCCATGTCATCCACGGCGCGGCGGGCAATGTGACCGAGGGCTGGCGGCGCACCTTCCAGGCGCGCTACGCGGGCGACGGCATGACCTATGCCCTGCGCGACGGCGAAATGCACCCGACCTTCCCCGATTGCGGGCTGGCGGCGGGCGATCCGATCGGCGGGCCGAGCTTTCCGTTGGTCTGGACGAAAGCAAAGGGACTGGTGGAGAAGGAGCAAGCCGCATGATTTCCGTGAGAGACGAAGACATTCGCGCCTACCGGGAGGACGGCGCGATCTGCCTGCGCGGGGTCTTCGATCCCTATTGGCGCGACCTCGCGGCGCGTGGCATCGAATTCAACATCAAGAAGGAAAACTGGGGGCGGCGGGCGCGCTACTACGACGCGGGATCGGACAATCCCGGCTTCTTCCAGGACGCCTGCAACTGTCAGGATATCGCGGAATACCGGGAATACGTCTACGACTCCCCCGCCGCTGAGATTGCCGCGCGGCTGACCAAATCGGCCCAGGTCAACATCTTCTTCGACAATGTCATGATCAAGGCGCCGGGCAACCAGGCACCAACCCCCTGGCACCATGACGTGCCCTATTGGCCGGTCGAGGGCCACACGGTGTGCAGCCTGTGGATGCCGCTGGACCCGATCACGATGGCGAACACCCTGCGCTTCGTGAAGGGCTCGCAACGCTGGGGCAAAAGGTTCGTGCCCAGCGACTTCGGCGACCGCGGCGATGCTGGCAAGGCCTATAACATCCCGCGCCCGGATTTCGAGCCCATCCCCGATTTCGACGCCCGCGCCGAAGAGTTCGAATTCCTGAGCTGGGAGATGAAGCCGGGCGACGCCATCGCCTTCGACGGCTATGTCATCCACGGCGCGCCGGGCAACCCCCTGCCGACGCCGCGCAGGGCGATGATCACCCGCTTCGCCGGCACCGGCTGCACCTATGCCGGCGATAAGCATGCCGAGCTGGGCCCGCCCTTCCCCGACTGCACCCTGCCCTCGGGCGCGCCGCTGACCTGCGACATCTTCCCCGTGGTCTGGCCCCCCGAAGCGCGGACAGAGAGCGCGTGACGGGGGACTATCCCGCCCTGCTCGACCCGGACTGGGAGGCGATTTCGCCGGGCGATCTTGCGCGGGCGGAGGCCGAGGCCCTGCGCCGCCAGGTCGAGTATGTCTTCGGCGCGAGCCCGTTCCACCGACAGAAATTCGCGGAAGCCGGCATCGGGCCTGAGGCGATCCGCTCACCCGACGACCTCGCCAGGCTGCCCTTCACGACCAAGGCCGACCTGCGCGAGAGCCAGGAGCGTGAGCCGCCCTTCGGCGATTTCCTGGCCTGCGATCCCGCGATGGTGAGCCGCATCCACCGGACCTCCGGCTCGACCGGGCAATTCGTCTACACGGCCTTGAGCGCGGCGGATATCGACTGGACCACCCGGATCGGCGGCCGGGCCTTCTGGGCCGCCGGGCTGCGGCCCCATCACCGGGTCGTGCATTGCCTCAACTACCAACTCTGGATGGGTGGCTACACCGATCACGCCAATCTGGAACGCACCGGCGCGGCCGTCATGCCTTTCGGGGTCGGCAACACCAGCCTCCTGGTCCGGGTGATCCGCGACGCGGGGATCGACGCGATCAGCGGCACGCCGTCCTACCCCCGGGTGCTGGAAAATGTGGTGCGCGAGGAACTGGGCATCGAGCCGCGCGAGTTGGGCCTGAAGCTCGGCCTGTTCGGCGGCGAGCCCGCCCTGGAGGACCCCGTCTTCCGCGCCCATCTGGAAGAGACCTGGGGGATGCGGGCGCGGAATGCCAATTACGGCGTGTCCGACATCCTGTGCAATTTCGCCAGCGTCTGCGATCACAGTGAGGACCTGCATTACCTGGGCGCGGGCGCGATGATCGCCCAGCTCGTCGATCCGGAGACGGGCGAGGCGATCGCCATCCGGGAGGGCGCGCGGGGCGAGCTGGTCGGCACCAGCATCAACAAACAGGCCCAGCCCCTGCTGCGCTACCGCACCCGCGACGTGCTGGAGATCACCGGGACCGGGCCGTGCAAATGCGGGCGCACGGGGTTCCGCTTCCGGGTCGTCGGGCGGGCCGACGACATGCTGCATGTGCGCGGCATCAACGTCTTCCCCTCGGGCATCGCCAAGGTGCTGACCGCTTTGCGTCCGGCCGTGACCGGCGAGTTCCAGGTGATTCTCCACCGCCCGCCGCCCTATGAGGGCCTGGACGTGACGGTGGAGGAAGGCGAGGGCGCGGCGGAAGCCGACCGCCCGGCCCTGGCGGCGCGGGTGGCGCAGGCGCTGAAGGCGGAGTTGAGCTTCACGGCGCGGGTGATTTTGGTGCCGATGGGAGCGATCCCGCGCACGGAGATGGGCAAGGCGATCCGGGTGAAGCGAGCGTTTTGAGGGGCCGTGCCACCGTCACCCTTCGAGACGGCCGCTGTGCGGCCTCCTCAGGGTGAGGGGACGAGGTGTTCGGCGCTTGGCCGGATCACCCGCTAAAACCACGGCATCCGTATGCCGCCGTCCAGGCGGATCGTTTCGCCGTTGATCATCGGGTTCTCGACGATTTCGCGGACCAGTGCGCCGAATTCGGAGGGATAGCCCAGGCGCTTGGGAAAAGGCGTGGCTTCGAGCCAGGGGTTCATGCTGTCGGCGTAGTTGTCGCGGATCATCGGCGTGTCGAAACTGCCCGGAGCGACGCCCGCGACCCGGATGCCGAAGCGGCTGAACTCGCGCGCGAGGCCGAGGGTCAGGCCGTGGATGCCGGCTTTCGACGCCGTATAGCCGGCCGAGCCGATGGAGCCGTCGAAGCCGGCGACCGAGCCGACGGTGACTATCACGCCGCGCGAGCCGTCGCCGTCGAGAGGCTCGGCCTGTTTCATCGCCCAGGCGGCGAGACGGATGACATTGAAGGCGCCGACCAGATTGACCTCAACCACCCGGCGGAAATCCTCCAACGGCATGGGCGCGTCGCCGCGCAGGGTATAGGCGACATGGGCGATGCCCGCCGCATTCACAAGGATACGCGGCGTTCCGAAAGCGCGCTCCGTCTCGGCCAGTGCGGCTTCGACCGCCGCCTCGTCGGTCACGTCGCAGGCCAGGGCGAGGCCCCCGATATCCTCCGCGACCCGCACCGCGCCCTCGGGTGAACGGTCGAGCACCACGACCTTGGCGCCCGCCGCCGCGAGAGAGCGCGCGGCCCCCTCGCCCAGCCCCGAGCCGCCGCCCGTCACGATTGCCGCCAGCCCCTCGATATGCAAAGCCCTGCCTTCCCCCATTTTTGCCCCGCGCGCCGCTTAACTTCGCTAGACTCGCACGATCAACCGATTGCGGAACCTGCCATGAACCGACTAGGCCCCTGTTTCCAGAGACCCTCTCGGCCGTCCC
>JAQCGR010000290.1 GCA_027619995.1 Pseudomonadota bacterium
GGCTCGGCGCCGCCGCGGCTCCCTCTCCTATAGGGAGAGGGGGGCCGCGCGCCGCAGGCGTGGGGGAGGGTGAGGGGTCCGGCCCCGCGCCGGGTAGCGAAAAAGCTACCCGTCGATCCAGGCGATGCGCAACAGGTTGGTGGCGCCCGGGGTGCCGAAGGGCATGCCGGCGGTGATGACGACGCGCTGGCCCTTCTCGCCGAAACCCTCGCTCGCCGTGATCCGGGTGGAATGGGCGACCATCTCGTCGATGCTGCCGACATCCTGGGTATGGACGCAATGGACCCCCCAGGCGAGGGCCAGGCGGCGCGCCGTGCGCGGGTCCGGCGTCAGGCAGATGATCGGCACTTCGGGCCGCTCGCGCGCCGCGCGCAGGGTGGTCGAGCCCGAGGTCGTGTAGGTGACGATGGCGGCGACCGAGAGGGTATCCGCGACCTGCCGGGCGGCGGCCGTGATGGCGTCGGCGCTGGTCGCCTGGGGATTGGGATGCTCGGCATCCATGATCTTGCGGAAATTCTCGTCGCGCTCCACCCGCTCGACGATGCGGTTCATCATCGAGACCGCCTCGACTGGGTAATCGCCCACCGCCGTCTCGCCCGAGAGCATCACGGCGTCGGCGCCCTCGTAGACCGCCGTGGCCACGTCCGAGGCCTCGGCCCGGGTCGGGCGCGGGCTCGACAGCATGGATTCCAGCATCTGGGTTGCCACGACGACCGGCTTGCCCGCGTTGCGGCAGGTCCGAACGATACGCTTCTGCAGGCTGGGCACGTCCTCGGGCGGCAGTTCCACCCCGAGATCGCCGCGCGCGACCATCACCGCATCGGACAGTTCGACGATTTCCTCCAGCCGCTCGATCGCAGCCGGTTTCTCCAGCTTGGCCAGCAGCCCGGCCCGGCCGGCGATCAGCTTGCGCGCTTCGGCCAGGTCCTCGGGCCGCTGCACGAAGCTGAGCCCGACCCAATCGACTCCCAGATCGAGGCCGAATCGGAGATCGGCCTGGTCCTTCTCGGTGATGGGCGAGACGGGCAGCACCACGCCCGGCACGTTGACCCCCTTGTGGTTGGACAGTTCGCCGCCGACCATCACCTCGGTCTCGGCATGATCCGCGCCCAGGGCCGTCACCTTCAGGCGCAGCCGCCCGTCGTCGAGCAGCAGGTCGGCGCCGATCTCCAGGGCGGCGAAAATCTCGGGATGGGGCAGGGTGGCGCGGCGCGCGTCGCCCGGCGCCGGGTCGAGATCCAGGCGGAACTTCGCGCCCGCCTTCAACTCGATCTCGCCGGCGGTGAAATCCCCGACGCGCAGCTTGGGGCCCTGCAGGTCCATCAGCACGGCGATGGGCCGCCCGACCGCCGCCTCGACCGCGCGCACGGCGGCATAGCGCACCGCCTGCTCCTGATGCGTGCCGTGGCTGAAATTGAGGCGGAAGACATCGGCGCCCGCCTCGAAGAGGGCGCGGATTTCGGCCTCGTTCCCGCTCGCGGGCCCGAGTGTGGCAACGATCTTGGCGCGACGGTTCCTGTGCATGGGCGGGAGTCTAGGCCGGGCGGCGAGTCCTGACTAGGGAGGGTATCGTGGCGGCGGCGGGCGCTACCCCGCGCCGTTCCCGACCACCCGGTCGACCAACCAGTTATAGACCTTGTGGACCACCGGCTCCTGGCTCGACATGGGGCCGGGCTTACGTGCGGCGGAGCGCAGACCCTTCTGCTGCATGATGCTGATCCAGTTGTCTTCGTCGATGCCGGCGAACCAGCGCTCGAAATGCTTCTTGCTCTCCTCGGCGAAGTCGGGCCGTTCGATGGCCTCCCGGGGGAACATGAAGCCGACGTTCAGACGGCAGCTTTCCGGCCCGGTGGGGAACAGCCGCAACCACCACACGCTGTCCTGGGCGCAGGCGAACTGGGTGGCGGGGTAGAGCACGGTGAAATAGGCGCCGCGCTGCTCCATTTTCCCCAGGCCCTCGATGAAGGGCAGGGCGCAGGTCTCGCCGGGCAGGACCGAAAAGCTCTGGTCCTGGTCGTTGGTGCCGAAGATGGCGTCCCAGTTGCCTTGCGTCTGGATCAGCTTGCCGACCTGCTCGCCCAGGGTCGCCTTATGCACCGTCGGCGTATGATAAGCTTCCAGCGCATTCTCGATCAGCAATTTCCAGTTGCAATTGACGTCGTAATCGCGGGTCTCGACGCAGACCAGATTGGCGAAATCGTACTGGCCCAGCACCGAAGGCATATCGCCGAAATATTCCAGCAAGCCTGGCCCGTCCTGGGCGAAATTGATGAAGACGCAGCCTTCCCAGATGTCCTGGCGCAGGGCAGTCAGGGACCAGTCCACCTTGGCGAAGCCGACCGTCTCGTCCATCCCTGGCGCGCCGGTCAGCTTGCCGTCCGTGGCATAGATCCACGAATGGTAAGGGCATTTGATCGCGCGGCAGTTGCCTTCGCCTTCGAGAAGCTGCGCGCCGCGATGGCGGCAGGTATTGGCGAAGACACGGACCTCGTGATCGCGTCCGCGAATCATCAGGACCGGCCCGCCCGGCGTATCGATCGCGATATAGTCGCCGGGCTTTGGCACCTGTTCGACCCGGCCCAGGAAGAGCCAGGATTTGAGAAACACGCGCTCGACCTCGCGGGCATGCCAATCGGCGGAGGTGTAGCACCAGGCGGGCAGGGTCCGCGCTTCGAGCAGCGGTTTGCGCACCTCGGCATAGGAGGCGGGATCGAACATCGGCCCGTTTTGGATGGACGACTCTTGCATGGACGACCTCCCCAGAATCACGTTGCGGATATCATGTCGCGGGCAGGATCAGGATGGCCCTGAAGTCGTTCACATTGGTCCGTGTCGGCCCGGTGACGACCAGATCTTCCAGCGCCGCGAAAACGCCATAGGCATCGTTTTCGGCCAAGGCCGTGCGGGGGTCAAGGCCCGCCGCGGTGACCCGCGCCAGAGTGTCGGGGCCGATCGTCGCGCCCGCATTGTCCTCGGTGCCGTCGATGCCGTCGGTGTCGCAGGCCAGGGCCCAGACGCAATCCGCCCCTTCGAGGGCGAGGGCCAGGCCCAGCAGATATTCCGTGTTGGGGCCGCCGCGCCCGGTCTCGGCCCGCACCGTCACCGTCGTCTCGCCGCCCGAGAGCAGAATAGTCGCCCGGCCGGTATCGCGCGCGGCCAAAGCGAGGCGGGCATGGGCCGTGCCCAGATCGCGCGATTCGCCCTCGAGATCGTCGCCCAGCAGGACGGGCTCCAGCCCCGCCTTGCGCGCGAGAGCGGCCGCCGCGTCGAGCGACTGCGCGGCGGCGGCGATGACGATATTCTCCATGCGCCCCAGACGCGGGTCGCCCGGTTTCGGCGTTTCGTCCTCGCCCCGGCGCAGATGGGCGAGGGCCGCTTCGGGTTGCGCAATGGCGTATTTCTCGACGATGGCCAGGGCGTCGGCGAATGTGGTGGCATCGCCCACCGTGGGGCCCGAGGCGATGGTGGCCGGATCGTCGCCCGGCACGTCGGAAATCATCAGGGCTAGGCCGCGCGCCGGATAGATTGCGGTCGCCAGCTGTCCGCCCTTGATGGCGGAGAGATGCTTGCGCACCGTGTTGATCTCGCCGATATCGGCGCCCGAGCGCAGCAGGGCGCGGTTCATGGCCTGCTTGTCGGCCAGGGTCAGTCCCGGCGCGGGCAGGGTCATCAGGGCCGAGCCGCCGCCTGAGATCGGGCACAGGACCAGATCGCCCTCGCCGCAGGATTCGGCGATTTCCAGGATGCGCCGGGACACCGCTTCGCCCGCCGCGTCGGGCACGGGATGGGCGGCTTCGACGATCTCGATCGACCGGCAGTCCTGGGCATAGCCGTAGCGCGTGACGACGAGGCCGGAAAGCGGGCCGTCCCACGCCTCCTCGATGGCCCGGGCCATGACCGCGCTGGCCTTGCCCGCACCGAGTACGACGGTGCGGCCCGGGGGTGGGGGCGGCAGATGGGCGGCGACCCGCAAGGCCGGATCGGCGGCCGCGACGGCCGCATCGAAAAGGGCGCGCAGCAAGGCCTGGGGATTGTCGGTCGCGATGGTCATGCTGGTCGCCAGGCTTCGATCCAGCCCAGGCCTTCCATCGTGCCGGCGGCGGGGCTGTATTCGCAGCCGATCCAGCCGTCATAGCCCAGGGTGTCGAGCCGGGCGAAGATATGGGGATAGGCGATCTCGCCGCTGCCCGGTTCGTGGCGGCCGGGCACGTCCGAGACCTGGACATGGCGGATATGACGCCGCGCCGCCTCGAACCCCGCCATCAGCGCGCCCTCCATCATCTGCCGGTGATAGAAATCATATTGCAGGCCGAGATTGGCATGGCCCGCGGTCTCGATCATCTCGACCGCCTGATCGACCCGGCAGACATAGAAGCCCGGCAGATCGGTCGTGTTGATCGCCTCGATCAGGGGCGTCACCCCGGCGGGCGCGCCGTGGTCGGCGGCCCAGGCCAGATTGGC
>JAQCGR010000291.1 GCA_027619995.1 Pseudomonadota bacterium
CGCGCAGGGGGGCCAGTCGTGAGCGATATCCAGCCCATGCCGGGTCGCCCGGACGAGGCCCCGCCCCTCGCCGTCGTCGGCTCCCAGATCAGCCAGGACGAAGAACTGTTCGGCCGGGTTTTCGACAAATGGGTCGTCCGCCGCTTCATGCACTATCTCGCCCCCTATTGGCGGCGTCTCGCGCTCGGCATCGCGGCCGTTCTGGTCTTTACCCTGACGCAGCTCACGATTCCGCTGATCGTCCGCCGGGCCGTCGACGATGCTTTGGCCAAGGGCGCCGGGGACGAGGCCCTGCTGCGCATCCTCATCGCCACTTTCGTCGCCGTGGTCGTCGTCAATTACGCGGCAAACCATTTCATGGAAACCATCGTCGGGCGAACGGCGCAGAATCTGCTGTTCGACCTGCGCCGGGCGATGTACGCGCATCTGCAGATCGTCTCGCTGTCCTTCATGGACCGGACCGAGGTTGGACGCCTGATGTCGCGCCTGCAGGGCGATGTCTACGCGCTCCAGGAATTCCTCGAATCCTCGATCTTCGCGATCGGCGATTTCGTGCTGCTGATCGGCATCATCGCGGTGCTGTTGAGCCTGAATCCCGCCCTGGGCGCGCTGACCCTGTCCGTCGTGCCGATCCTGTTCCTGGTGCGCATCGGCTGGCTACCGCGCGCGCGCCGGGCCTTCATGCAGGCGCGCGAGACCAACAGCACGACCAATGCCGCGCTGGCCGAAACCGTTCACGGGGTGCGCGCGATCCAGGAACTGGCGCGGGAGGACGTCAACTACGCCCTGTTTGAGGCCAAGGCGGAAGACAATCTGCGGGCCCATCTCACCGCGTCCAAATTCACCAATATGATGGTGCCGATCGTCGACACCCTCAGCGGCATGGCCATGGCCATCGTCGTCGTGGTCGGCGGCTCCATGGTGCTGGACCAGGATCTCGATATCGGCGTGATGGTCGCCTTTCTGTTCTACGTCCAGCGCTTCTTCGACCCGATCCGCACCCTGACCATCCAGTACAGCATCATGCAGCGGGCCATGGCGGCCGGGCAGCGCATCTTCGAGGTCATGGATGTCGATATCGACGTCGCCGACGCAGCCGATGCGGAGGCCCCGGAGAAGATCGACGGCTCGGTCGAATTCCGCCATGTCACCTTCGGCTACAACCCCGGCCAGCCCGTCCTCCATGACGTGAGCTTCCGGGTCGCGCCGGGCGAGACGGTGGCCGTGGTCGGCCCGACCGGCTCAGGCAAGACCAGCACGATGGCTCTGATCCATCGTTTCTACGATGCCTGGGAGGGCGAGATCCTGGTCGGCGGCCACCCCGTGCGCCGCCTGACCCAGGCCTCGCTGGGACGCCATATCGCGATGGTTCTCCAGGAACCCTTCCTGTTCTCGGCCACGATCGAGGAGAACATCCGCTACGCCAAGGCAGGGGCAACGCGCAAGGACGTGATCGCGGCGGCCACGGCGGTCGGCGCGCATGATTTCATCGCCCGGCTGGAGCAGGGCTACGACACGGTTCTCGACCAGCGCGGTTCCAACCTCTCGATGGGCCAGCGCCAGCTCATCAGCTTCGCCCGCGCCCTCGTCGCCGATGCCCAGATC
The DNA here is from genome assembly GCA_027619995.1 of Pseudomonadota bacterium. Classification (GTDB taxonomy): domain Bacteria; phylum Pseudomonadota; class Alphaproteobacteria; order CADEGL01; family CADEGL01; genus JABIRQ01. The sequence continues at coordinate 1,606 of JAQCGR010000291.1, forward strand.
CTGGTCCTCGACGAAGCGACGGCCAATGTCGACAGCTATACCGAACTGGAAATCCAGCGCGCCCTCGCCCGGCTGCTTCAGGGCCGCACGGCGCTGGTCATCGCCCATCGCCTGGCGACGATCCGGGGCGCCGACCGCATCATCGTCCTGCAGGACGGGCGCATCGTGGAGCAAGGAAACCACGACCAGCTGATGGCCGCCGACGGGTTGTATGCCCGTCTCTACCGCATGAACTATGCGTCTTTCGACGATATCCCCATTGAGGAAGTGCGTCAGGCCCTGGGCGAGTCTCCGGAACAGACCTGATCCGGGTCAAAAATTGCGCAGGCCGACGGGCGCTAGGTCGCCTTGGGCTTCTTTCCGGAGCGCGCAACCGATTTGATCCGCGCGCGCGGCTTGCCGGATATCTGCCCGATCTTGGTTTCCTGGTCTTCCAGAAAGGTGCGGGCCGCGTCGTCTCCGGAAGGACCTTCCAGTTCGGTCGCCGGAACTTTGCGGTTCGAACTCCGCGAGCCGTCGTCATAGAAAACATCGAACAGAACGCTGCCTGTTGTTCCTTTCGGCTTCTTTCGAGCCATGATGGTTCTCCTAATCTGTCATTGGATTCAAATGGCCCGCCAAGGCCGCAATCGTTCCTGCTTGCGGGGAAGCGGGCTTTGGCCCGCTTTCACTCGCTCGGAAACCTCGATCCGGCCGTGTCGTCGCGGGCGGTCGGGCAAGCGATGGGATGCGGGATGCGCTGTTTCACCCCATAGATAGGTCATTTGCGCCATCCGGGGATAGGCATCGTGGAATATTTAGGCGCCGCGACCGATCCAAGGTCTGTTTCCGGTCAATGCAGGCGCGGCCGTCATTCAGCGAACTTCGCGCCGCCATCATTCCGTCGCCGTGTCAGTGCCCGTTCATTCCGGCGAACGGAGACGGGCCGCGGAAGATGCGAGCGCTGTCCACCTCGTCAGGCGCCCTTGGTCCGGGTCGGAGTCGGCGGGCCGCGCATTTGCAGATAGGCGTGCCAGGTCGCATGCCCCAACAGCGGGAAGATGACAATCATCGCCAGCAACCCGGTCGCCATATTGATGAGTGTAAAGACCAACAGGATCGCGCCCCAGCTCAGCATGACCGGAAGATTGTTCCACACCAACGCCATGCTGGTACCCATCGCGGTCAAGGCATCGATGCGTTCATCCAATAGCATCGGCACCGAAAACGCGCTGATGGCGTAGGAGAAGGCCGCAAAAAGGCCGCCGACCGCGCTGCCGACAAGCAGCAGCGCCCAGCCCGTCGGGGTCAAGAACAACATCCCGACGACATGGTCGAGGCCGGGAAACGGCTGCAACCCGAAGAAGAGCGCGTAGATAAGAACAGCGGCGCGCATCCAGAGCATCATCAAAAGGCAGAGCAGCAAGCCGATGAACAGAACCTGCCCGCCGGCCCGGGGCCTCACGAAGATCATATTCGCCAAAGACGCATTGCCGCCGGCCGCGATCCGGCGGCTTTTTTCGTAAAGCCCCACGGCCAGAAGAGGCCCGACCACCATGAAGCCGGCAAGCGCGGGAAACAGCAGATAGTCGTAATCGAGCGCGAACAGCGCCGCGACGACACCGAGCGACGCGAGATAGACCGCCAAGCCTTAAAGCAGGCTCGTCGCCGGCTTATTCTTGAAATCGGCCCAGCCCGCGCGAAGCCAGGCCATGGCCGCGGGCGCCGGCACATCTCGCCGATAGGTCGTCTCCGGCGGAATCGGCGGCACAGTCTTCGGAATCTCTACCATCGTTGCTTCTGCTCCCAGAGATCGCCGGCGCGGGTCAACATGCCGATTTCGCCGCCCTGAACGTGTTGGCGTCACTCGAAGGCGCCTTCAGATGTGCGACGCAATCCGGCTGCGAACTCACCGCCACATAGGCGAGATGCGCGTTGGCGACGACGAACACGGTAATCCCGGCCGCGACGAGCGCCCAAACCAGTGCCAACCGCTTCGATCTGGGTTTCGCCATCTGCTCGCAGCGCGGTTCCATCCTGGCGCCCCTAGTCCTTGTCTTTCGACCCAACGCCGTCGAGGACGAACAAGGTGAGAATCTTCCGTTCGACCTCGCCCAACCGACCCTCCCAGGCCGGCATCTGCCCCTGCCGGCCGTTCCAGACGGTCGTGAAAATCGACTGCCGGTCGCCACCGTAGAGCCAGAAATCGTCGGTCAGGTCGGGCGCGCCCAGTTCGATACTGCCCTTGCCGTCCTCGCCGTGACAGGCGGTGCAATTGGCCTCGAATATTTCGCGCCCTGCCGCCACGCGCTGCGCATCCTCGTCCGGTGCGGAAACCGATAGCGAGCGAAGATAGGTCACGACATCCCGAACCTCCCGGCGGTTCAGTATTTCGTCATGGCCGAATGCCATCATCTGACTAACGCGCGTTTCGTCATGCGGGGCGTTGATACCGACCCGAATCGTCTCTTCCACCGCCTCGGGCGTGCCGCCCCAAAGCCAGGCGGAATCCGTCAGGCTGGGAAAGCCCGGGCCGCCCTGCCCCCGGCTGCCGTGGCAGGCGGCGCAGTTGTCTCCGAACAGGGCCGGGCCTGTCTCCCGAACGATTTCCATCAGGCCAGGATCGGCCTGGATTTCGGCATGGTCGAGGCGTGCGATTTTATTGGCCCAGACAGAACGCTCCATCGACGCCGCGCGAAGCCGCTCTTGCACCTGGGTGCCCTGGTCGATACCCAGCAGACCCTTGGTATAGGTGTAGCCCAGAGGCCAGGCTGGCATCAGAACCCAATAGACCAGGGCGAAGGCCCCGGTCAGAACAAGGAATATCCAAACCGCCTTGGGGACAGGCGTGTTCAGTTCCTTG
>JAQCGR010000292.1 GCA_027619995.1 Pseudomonadota bacterium
CCCGTCGCCATCCTCGCGCCCAACAGTCCCGAATGGATCGTCGCGCGCCTCGCCCTGATCGCCGCCTCCGCCCTGGCGGTGCCGCTCGACGACCTGATCGCGGATGACGAAATCCGCCGCGCCCTGACCGATAGCGGAGCGAAACGGCTTTTCACGACGGAAGCCTATGTCGCGCGGATCGAGGCGCTGGGCCTGGCCGACGGATTGGACATCTGGCGCCTGGATGAGAAACCGGCCGGAACCGGCACCCCTTGGCGCGATCTTCTGGACGCGCCCCTGGCGCCCCTCGCTCCGGCGGCGCCGGCGGATATCGTTTCGCTCTTCTACACCTCGGGCACGACGGGGGCGCCCAAGGGTGTGCCTTTAAGCCACGGCAATATCCTGGGCAATCTCGGCACGATCCGCGATCAGGGATTCCTGGACGGCGAGGACCGGGTTCTGGTGCCGCTGCCCCTGCATCATTCCTATCCCTTCATCGTCGGCATGCTGCTGCCGCTGCTCTGTGGCGCCACGATCATCCTGCCCGCCGGCATCACGGGGCCGGAGATCACCAAGGCCCTGGCCGAGGGGCAGGCGACCGCGATGGTCGGCGTGCCGCGCCTCTACCGTGCCCTGGTCGAGGGTATCCAGGGGCGCGCCGCGACCGGCGGCGCCGTCGCGCGCCGCGCCTTTTCGGCCTTGTTCCGTCTCTCCGCGATGCTGCGCCGGCGCTTCGGCATCCGCGCGGGCCGCCGGCTTTTCGCGCCGGTCCACAGGCGCCTGGCGCCGGATCTCGTCACCCTCGCCTGTGGCGGCGCCGCGCTCGACCCCCAGGTCGAGTTGGCGCTCGAAACCCTCGGCTGGGAGGTCATCAACGGCTATGGCCTGGTCGAGACCAGTTCCATCGCGACCTACAACCCGCGCGGCGACGGCCGCCCAGGCAGCGTCGGTAAGCCGGTGCCTGGCGTCCAAGTGCGCATCGCCGAAGCCGAGGACGCCGGGCGCGCGTCCGAGGCCGGACAGGGCGAAATCCAGATCAAGGGGCCGACGGTTTTCGTCGGCTATCGCGGCAATGACGAGGCCAACCGCGAGAGCTTCACGGCGGATGGCTGGTTCCGCTCGGGCGATATCGGCCGCCTCGATGCCGACGGCTATCTCTATGTGACCGGTCGGTTGAAGGAACTGATCGTCATGCCGGGCGGCAAGAACGTCACGCCCGATCTGGTCGAGAAGCACTACGCCCAGAGCCCCTATGTCGCGGAATGCGCGGTGCTCGAATTGGACGGCGCCCTGGTCGCGCTGATCGCGCCCGATCTGGCGGCGCTGCGCGAGTCTTCCTCCGGCCGCTACGACGAGGTCATCCGGGTCGAACTGGCGCGCCTCTCCCAGGCTCTGCCGTCCTGGCAGCGCATATCCGGCTACGCGATCACCCGCGAAAGCCTGCCCAAGACCCGATTGGGCAAATCCCGCCGCTTCGAACTGGCCGATATCTACCGGCGCGCGAAAAGCGGCGAGGCGGCGCCGGGCGCGGTGGGCATGAGCGCCGAGGACCGGGCCCTTGTGGAGAGTCCCGAGATCGCGCCGCTGTGGAAATTTCTCCAGGCGCGCTTCCCCGAGCGCCGGCTGACCCTGGACACCGCGCCGCAGCTCGATCTCGGCATCGATTCCCTCGGCTGGGTCAATCTCAGCGCCGAGATGGAGGAGCGGCTCGGCATCGGCCTGGACGAGGAGGCGATCGCCCGAGTCATGACCCTGCGCGACATGATCGAGGAATTCCGCGCCGCCCAGGGACGGGGCGCGGCGGCATCGTCCGGCCATGCCGGGACCCTCATCCTGCGCGACGATCAGGCCCGCTGGATCCAGCCCAAGGGTGTGTTCCACCGGGTGATGGGCCGGGTCATTTACATCGTCAACAAGCTGCTCATGCGCGGCTATTTCACCCTGGAGACGCGGGGGGTCGAAAATCTGCCGCTCCAGGGCCAGGTCGTCGTCGGCGCCAACCATGTCAGCGATCTCGACGCCTTCCTGATCGGCGCGATGCTGCCCTGGACGCGGATGCGCAATGTCTGGTGGGGCGGCGAGATCACGCGCCTGTTCCACACCCCGCTGCACCGCTTCCTGCCGCGCTCGGCCGGCATCTTCCCGGTCAACGACCGGGCCGGGGGACAGGCGGTGGCGGCGGCCCGCTCCTTGCTGGGGCGGGGCGATTGCATCTTCTGGTTTCCGGAAAGCTGGCGTTCGCCCGACGGGCGCATCCAGCGCTTTCTGCCGGGCATCGGCATGATGTTGGAAGGTTATGCCGGCCCGGTCGTGCCGGCCTTCATCGAAGGCGGCTTCGAGGCCATGCCGCGCGACAGCCACCTGCCGCGCCGCGTGCGCATCGTGATCCATTTCGGACCGGCGCGGACGGTCGCGGACCTTGTCGCGGCGGGAACCGGCGAGACCGAGGCCGAGCGGGTCGCCACCGGGTTGCGCGCCGCTGTGGCCGAACTGGCGCCCGAAAACCTGCGGGGCGACAGGCGCTGAGGCTTCGGCCCTTGCCAGGGACGGCCTGACGCCCAATTCTTCCATTATGGCCGCGTTCGATTCCGGGGGCCGCGTCGTCGCGGTTCTCGGTCCCACCAACACCGGCAAGACCCACCTGGCGGTCGAGCGCATGCTCGGCCATGCCACGGGCATGATCGGTTTTCCGCTGCGCCTGCTGGCACGGGAGAATTACGACCGGGTGGTGCGCCTCAAGGGGCGAAGCCAGGTCGCGCTGATCACGGGGGAAGAGCGCATCCTGCCCGCGCGGCCGCGCTGGTATGTCTGCACCGTTGAATCCATGCCGATGGACCGCGAGGTCGATTTCCTGGCGGTCGACGAGGTGCAGATGGCGGCCGATGCGGATCGCGGCCATGTCTTCACCGACCGCCTGCTCCATGCGCGCGGGCGCGAGGAGACGATGTTCCTGGGCGCCGAGACGGTCCGCGGCCTGCTGCGCCGCCTGGTGCCCGAGGCGGTGGTCGAATCCCGGCCGCGCTTCTCCAAGCTGACCAATGCCGGGCCGCGCAAGCTCACCCGCCTGCCCCGGCGCAGCGCCGTGGTCGCCTTCTCCGCCGCCGAGGTCTACGAGATCGCCGAGTTGATGCGCCGCCAGCGCGGCGGCGCGGCGGTCGTCCTCGGCGCCTTGAGTCCGCGGGCGCGCAACGCCCAGGTCGGCATGTATCAGGCCGGCGAGGTCGATCATCTGGTCGCGACGGATGCGATCGGCATGGGCCTCAACATGGATATCCACCATGTCGCCTTCGCCCGGCTCAACAAGTTCGACGGGCGCGTCATGCGCCGTCTGACCGCCGCCGAACTGGGCCAGATCGCGGGACGCGCCGGGCGCTATATGCGCGACGGCACTTTCGGCACGACCGAATCCGTCGGCGCGCTCGACCCGGAACTGGTCGAGGCGATCGAGAATCATCGGTTCGAGCCGTTGCGGCGGCTGGCTTGGCGCAACGCCGATCTGAACTTCGCCTCGCTTCAGGCCTTGCTGGCGAGCCTGGAGGAGGCGCCGCCCGATCCGGCGCTGTGGCGCAAGGCCGATGCCGAGGATCACCTGTCCCTGATCGCCCTGGCGCGGCGCGGCGAGGTGCTCGAACGCGCGCGCCATCCGGCCGCCCTGCGCCTGTTATGGGAGGTCGCCCAGGTTCCCGATTTCCGCAAGATCCTGTCGGACACCCATATCGGCCTGCTGGCCCGGCTCTACGGCCATCTCTCGGCGCCTGCCGGCCGCCTGCCGGTCGACTGGGTTGCCGAACAGGTCGCGCGCATCGATCTGGTGGACGGCGATATCGACACCCTGACCGGCCGCATCGCCCATATTCGCAGCTGGACCTATATCTCCCACCGCGCCGACTGGCTCGACGACGCCGCCCATTGGCAGGAGCGCGCACTGGCGATCGAGGATCGCCTGTCCGACGCCCTGCACGAGCGACTGACCCAGCGTTTCGTGGATCGCCGCACCGCCATTCTGGTGCGCCGCATGGATGATGACGAAAAGCTCGTCGGTGCGGTCCGGCAGAATGGCGAGGTGCTGGTCGAGGGCGAGCATGTCGGGCGGTTGGACGGCTTTCGCTTCCTGCCCGATGCCTCGGCCGAAGGCGAGGATGCGCGGGCTATCCTGACCGCCGCGCGGCGCAGCCTGCGCGACGAGATCATGCGCCGGGTCGGCGCGCTGGAAGCCGCGCCGGACCGGGCCTTCGGTCTGCGCGGCGATGGCCGGGTGACCTGGCAGGGCGCCACGATCGCCCGCCTGACCGCGGGCGAGGGGCTGCTCTCGCCGCGGATCGCGCCGCGCGCCAGCGAATTGCTCGAGCCCGATCTGCGCGACCGCGTGCGGATCCGGCTCGCGCG
>JAQCGR010000293.1 GCA_027619995.1 Pseudomonadota bacterium
TCGTGAATCACATTTTACTGATCCAGGGAATCCCCCCGCGATTCCGTCACTGAGAAAAATGCTCTAGTGGGCGTAGTCGCGGCCGTCGCGGTCCAGATCGCGGACCAATGCTTCCCAGTCATGCCCGCCGAAAGGCGCGTCGTCATACCAGTTCCACCAGCCCTCGGCCGCCTTCTCGATCACCGCGAGCGGCGGCTCGAGCAATGGCGCGCCGGTTCCCATTGCATCGACCTGAATCTCGCAAGCCTTGTCGAGATAAAACATCAGAATGAAGGCTTCGCCGATCGTGCGGCCGCATGTCAGCAGGCCGTGATTGCGCATCATCATCGCCGGCTTGTTGCCCAGATCCTCGGTGAAGCCTTCGCAATCGGCGACTTCCTCCACATAGCCGTAGTCGTTGTAGGCAATGCGTCCGTGGAAGATGAAGCTGATCTGGTTGATCATCTTGAGGTCGGCATCGACCGCGCCCAGAGCGCAGCCGGCCCGCGTATGGGTGTGCATGACGCACAGCGCGTCGGGCCGCGCCTTGTGGACGAGAGAGTGGATCGCGAAACCGGCCTTGTTCATCCGGCCGTCCGAGCCGTCCAGCACAGAGCCGTCTAGATTGAACTTGATCAGGCTCGACGCCGTCGTCTCGTGGAACAGCAGGCGGGCATCGTTGATAAGATAGTGCTCTTCCGTGCCCGGCACGCGCATCGAAACATGCGTGTTGGTCAGATCGGTCATCCGGTACTTGGCCATGAGCCGGTAGCAGCGGGCCAGTTCCAACCGAGTTTCCCATTCCTCGGAACTGATCCGGCCGCGCAGATCCTCACGCATGCCGGGCAAATTGACCACGCTCATTTCGCATCCTCCCTGTCCGTGCAGACGACCAGTCTACGCCGCATGACCGGGCGGCCGAAGAAGAAAGCGCCGGACCTTGCCGGTCGCCGTGCGCGGAATTTCGGCCACGAAGCGGATTTCCCGAGGCCGTTTGAAACCGGGAAGCGCCCGCGCCGCCGCAAGAACCGCCGATTCGACGACACTGCGATCGGCATCCGCCGTCAGCACGGCGAAGAGCACGGGCACGGGCATGCCGTCCCCGTCGGGCAGGCCGACCAAGGCGCAATCCGCCAGGCCGGCGCAGGAGGCCATCATCTGCTCGATTTCGCCCGGACTGACCCATTGCCCTGAAACCTTGAACATGTCGTCCGAGCGTCCGACATGGCGCCAGCCGCCATCGGCCCCCACCCGGTAAAGATCCCCGGTGCGGAACCAGCCGTCGCGGAAGGCCCGCGCAGTCTCCTCCGGCCGGTTCCAATAGCCCGTGGCCAGCGAATCGATGCGGGCCCAGAGATGGCCCGCTTCGCCATCCACCGCCGGGGACCCCGAGGCATCCAGCAGGCGAAGATCGGCGCCCGGCGCGGGGCGGCCGGAACTATCCGGCAGCGCCGATCCCGGCGCGTTGGCGAGCAGCATGCAGATCGTCTCCGAGGTTCCCATCCCGTCCAGGATGTCGCGTCCGACCCTACGCCGCCACGCGGTCGCGACGCTTCCCGGCAAGGCTTCGCCCGCCGAGACGTAGAGGCGAACGGCACCAAGGATGGCGTCCTCGCCCAATCCTTCGGCCAGCGCCTTGCGATAGAAGCTGGGCACCGAAAAGACGGCATCGGGCGGGCCGCGGCGCAGCACCGCCAACAGATTCGACGGACTTGGCCAGGCCGGATCGAGAACGGCGGTCGCCCCGAGACGCAGGGCCCCGAACAGGACGGCCCCCAGGGCATAGGCGAAGAACAGACGCGAGGTCGCATGGACCTGGTCGCCGGGGCCGAGCCCCAGGGTTTCGCGCAGATAGCGATCTGTCGGCAGGACCGAACCGTGGCGATGGATCGCTGCCTTGAGCGTCCCGGTGCTGCCGGAGGTGTAGATCAGGAAGGCCGCTTCACCGCTGCGCGTCTCGGCAGCCGGCAAGGGTGCCGCCCTGTCGAGACGGGCGCGAAAATCCGAAACCTCCAGAATCGGCGCGCTGCCCTCGACCGCCGGGCGAGCGCGGGGTTCAACGATCGCCAGCGCCGCCGCACAATCGCGCAGGACGAAGCCGATCTCCGCCCCGACGGCGCCGGGATTGAAGGCGACCGGCAGCGCGCCCAGGCGGAGCGCGCCTAGATAGGCCAGGGCGAAAGCTGGGGAATCGTCGAGCAGCAGCAGAACCCGGTCGCCCCGGCGCAGCCCCTCGCCCGCGAGCAGGCTAGCCGCACGGGCCGAGCCCTCCTCCAGCGCGCCGAAGGACATCGTCTCGTTCGGTGCGATCAGGGCGGGCCGGCCCGCAGCGCCCGCCGCGAGAGCAGGACCGAGGATTGCCTGGGCGGCGTTGAGCGGGGCGTCGTTTTTCACAGACCGATCCTGGTTCCGTTCTCAGGCCCCGTTCGGGGCAAGGGATATAGTCTTGCACCGGATCGCGACAATCCCGGTGCCACCACCCCCTGTCCCTGTGCTAAAGGGAAGAACGAGCATGATCCATAGGGGGAAGACATGAAATTCGCGAGCTTCAGCAAGGACGGCAAGGCCAGCTATGGCGCGGTGACGAAAGACGGCATCGTCGATCTCGGCCGGCGCCTTAACCATGCCGATCTGAAAGCGGTGATCGCCGCAGGGGCGATCGACGAGGCGCGCAAGGCCGCCGACGGCCAGGCCGCCGATATGCCGGTCGAATCGGTCACCTTGCTGCCGCCGATCCCCAATCCTTCGAAGATCATCTGCATCGGCCTGAACTACCACGACCACCGCAAGGAAACCGGACGTACGGAAGAGACGGCGAACCCGACCCTGTTCACTCGTTTCGCCGATACCCAGATCGGTCATGGCCAGGCGATGATCCTGCCCATGGCGTCCGAGCAGCTCGACTTCGAGGGCGAACTGGCCCTGGTGATCGGCAAGGAAGCGCGCCACGTCTCGCAGGCCAACGCGCTGAGCCATATCGCCGGCTATACCTGTTTCAACGACGGTTCGGTGCGCGACTGGCAGTTCCACACGACCCAGTTCGTGCCTGGTAAAAACTTCCCGGCGACCGGCGGCTGCGGCCCCTGGATGGTGACGGCGGACGAGGTGCCCGATCCCTCCAAGCTGACCCTGACCACCCGCCTGAACGGCAAACAGGTGCAGCATTCCCCGACCGATATGCTGATCTTCCCGATTCCGCGCCTGATCGAATATATCTCGACCTTCACCACCCTGCGCCCGGGCGATCTGATCGTGACGGGCACGCCGGGCGGTGTGGGTGCCAAGCGCACGCCGCCGCTCTGGATGAAGGCCGGCGACAAAGTCGAGGTCGAGATCACCGGCGTCGGCACCCTGGTCAACACCATTGCGGCGGAACGCTGAGGCGATCTATCGCGACTTCAGGTCCGGCGACATATTGGCCGGGGCTTGAACGCATTTCCGCGCGGGCGCTCCGTCAAGGATTGAGCGCTCCGCGGATCATTGCGCCGATCGCGGCATAGAGACGGTCACCGCCCCGCGCCGAGCGCAAATCGAAGCCGAGGAAGCCGGGCTCGTTCCTGGCGCGCACGACCAAATGGCTGGTCGCCGCCGCCAGCAGAACCATCACGGCGCCAATATCGGTTTTCGGCGGAATCGTCGTGCGCCGCGCGAGAGCGGTCATGAGATCCAGGGCGCGCCGTTCGCGCACCCGGTCGAGCGCCCTGGTCAGCGTGTTCGGGCGGGCGCCCTCCCAGGCCAGAAGTTCGACTGCCAGCGGCCGTCGCTGCAGCGCCTCGACATGACGCCGGATCACCAGAGTCAGCCAATCCGCCGGCGTGTCGCCCTCGGGCGGGGGCAGGTCGTCGCCGATCAACTCCTCGACCCGCCACCAGACGTCGCCGCGTTCGGCGAAGGCCTCGAGCAACCCGTCGAGGCCCGCGAAATAGCGATAGATCAAGACCTTGTCGACGCCGGCCTCGCGGGCCAGGGCATTTACCCCCAAACCGTCCACTCCGTCGCGCGCCAGAACGCGCCCGACCGCACGGACCAGCCGATCTTCGGTCCGGGCACGGTCTCTGCGTCTTGGGGGGGCCGGCATGGTGCTTGTCTCCGTTACCCGGCCGCCGCGCAAGGCGGCGGCGGACCCTGCTAGCTGGTCGCTTCGCCCTGCCAGGCCATGCGCTTGCGGTAGATGGTCGAAGCGCTGATGCCGAGATGGGCCGCCGCCTTCCGAATATTTCCGCCGCAAACCTCGATGGCGCGTTCGATAGTCAGGCGTTCAATCTCGAGGAGCGGGCGGATGCCCTCGGGCGTGCCGTCGCCGGCGCTGATCCCGCCATTGCCGTCGTCTATGG
>JAQCGR010000294.1 GCA_027619995.1 Pseudomonadota bacterium
CCCAGTCCCTGGATCAGTCAGATCGAGGCCAATAAGGACAACCCGCCGCTTCATGTCCTGGTTGCGACGCCGGACGCTGCCTCGGTTGCCGTGAAAGCGGGGCTTGTCGATCCGATTTCCGCGGACAAGGTTTCAAACCTTGCCGATATTCCGCAGCAGTTCATCGATATTTCTTACGGCCACGGCGCGGCCTTCGACTACGGCGCGGCCGGCATCGCCTACAACAAAGATGTGATCAAGAACCCGCCGAAGTCGATCAAGGAATTCGTCGAGCGCACGATCGCGGGGGAATGGCGCGCGGGTCTTCCCGTGCCGTCCTTTGGCCCTTGGGCGCAGGCCTTCGCCTGGGGCTATAACGATGCATTGGGTGGATCGATCGATAACCTCGATCCGTTCTTCGATGCGGTCAAGAAGATGAAGCCCAATGTCAGTTTCTGGTCGGCGGTGACCGAACCGCTGCAGAAGTTCGATTCCGGCGAGATCGATATCAGCCTGTATTACGATGGCCGGACCTGGGCTTATTACGATACCGGCAAGACATACATCGACTTCGTGAATCCCGAGGAAGGCGGCGTCATGTCGCCGGTCTGCGTCATGAAGGTCAAGAACGCACCGGATATCGCCTGGGAATACATCAATTCCATGCTGGCTCCAGAACCGCAGCTCTGTTTCGCGGAGATCCTCAATTACGGCGTGACCAACTCCAAGGTCCAGTACACGCCGAAGCTGAAGGAGCGTGTCACGCCCTGGGAGGAAACGCGTTTCCCGCCGGGCGAGGAGATCGGCGAGCGTACGCCCCAATGGGTCGAGCGGTGGAACAAGGAAATCGGCGCCTGATCGGGCCTATCCCGGCAGGGAGGCGATCCAGATGACAGCAGCGGACGGCGGCATGGCGATTCCGCCGTCCGCGCGGCCGCCCAGATTCGGGCGGGCGCGCTTCTATCGTAGCGTCAGCCCGTGGTGGATCGCGCTCGCGGTCATTTTTCTGCTGGTATTTTTCGTTCTGCCGCTGATCGACAACATTCAGCGCAGCATCGATTTATCCACACTGCTGCTTCCGGGCACGCAGCAGAATTATTATGCGAAACTCTTTCTCGACCCTTATTACCTGCGGGTCACGATGGTGACCGTCGTCTTGTCGGTGGGGGTCACGGCGATCTGCGTCCTCGTCGGATATCCGGTGGCCCTTTTCCTCGTTCGGCATGCCGGGCGATGGAGCGGTGTTGTGATCTTCCTCCTGATCGCGCCGCTTCTGACATCGATCATCATGCGAACCTTCGGATGGCAGGTCCTGTTCGCGCGGCGCGGGTTGTTCAACCAAATGCTTCTCGGCCTGGATTGGATCGACAAGCCGTTGAATTTACTCGGCGGGCCAACGCCGGTCGTTATCGGCCTTGTCCATGTGCTCGTGCCGTTCATGGTTCTGTCCATCGCATCGGTTCTGCGCAGCATCGATCCGCAACTCGAGGAAAGTGCGCGGATTCTTGGGGCGAGCAAGACAAAGACCTTTTTCAAGGTGACCTTGCCGTTAAGCCTGGATGGAATCGGGACCGGGTCGATCCTCGTGTTTTTGCTCGTCAACGGCAGTTTCGTGACGATCCTGCTGCTTGGCGCGGGTTCCATGCAGACCCTGCCGCTCTTGATCTATCAGCAATTCAACACGACGCGGGACTTCGGCTTCGCGGCGGCGATGAGCAACGTTTTGCTGCTCGTTGCGCTTGTCTGCCTCTATCTGCAACTGCGTCTGATACGCCGAAGGGGCACGGTCGGAGCATGAGCTGGGAACGCTTCGCCTATTTCCTCGACAAGACGGGGAGCCGCTGGGGGCTGATCGCGTATGTGGTCCTGTTCTTCATTTATATTTTCGCGCCAATCGTGATCGTCGTCGGAGTTTCCTTCACCGCGACGTCCTATGTGACCTTCCCGCCCGAGGGATTTTCCCTGCAATGGTTCGATCGTTTCTTCAGCTACGATGCCTTCACCAATTCCCTCATCGTCAGTATTGAAATCGCGATCCTATCCGCGATCTGCGGCTGTCTGATCGGTGTGCCCGCGGCGCTCGCTCTCGTGCGCAGCCGCATCAAGGCGGCGAACATGATCACGACATTTCTGCTGTCGCCCTTGTCCATGCCTTTGATCGTCACCGGTTTCGCGCTGCTTTTCTTCTTGTCCTGGATGGGCCTCGGCGTCTCGTTCGTTTCTCTGTTGATCGCCCACACGGTCGTCAGCCTGCCCTATATCGTCCGCACGGTGGCCGGCGTGTATCGGGGCGTCTCGCCGGAATACGAAGAATCAGCGGCGGCATTGGGCGCGACACGGTGGTCCGTCTTCGTGCACGTGACTCTGCCGATGATCAAGCCGGGTATATTTGCCGGCGCGCTCTTCGCCATGCTGATTTCCATCGACAATCTGCCGATTTCGTATTTCTTCAGCAGCACCTCCACGAACACGCTGCCGGTCGTCATGCTGGCCTATTTGGAAAATCAATTCGATCCGGCGATCGCTGCGGCCAGCACGGTCCAGCTCATCCTGGCCGTCATAGGGCTTTTGCTCGTGGAGCGGATTACGGGCCTCGACGCTATGACCCCGGCAGGCTGAATATCAGCGTTTCAGCTTTACGAAAGCTCTGCATCTTGGTTCAGAATTCTGATTAAATTTTAATCGTGCCTTCCGATCAAAAGGGATTTCCATTCATCTGCGGTCGATCAAAATTGACCGATCAACATGCGAATTTGCACCCCCCTTAGGTATTTCCAGGCCGCGCGAAAACTTCATTACCCGCCCGGTCTTTTCGTGAGGCTGTGGCAAATTGAGACCCCCTACCCCCCTCGTGTGAGGCAAGCCGCGATGAGCCCGAAGCTTCCGGGGTGCGATCAGTTGGAGGCTGCTCGCTTCACGAGGGCGACGAACTCCCGCCGCAGCTTCGGATCCTCGATGCCGTTGTAGGCGCGGATGAACTCCAGGGTCTCGCGCTTGTTCATGAGATTGCGGAACTCATGGAGCTCGGCATCTCGTGTCGGCTTGGTGACAGGGTCGGGATCACCTTCGTCCTGGCTCAGGCCATCGAAGAAGTATGAGACTGGAACCTTCAGCACCCGGCAGAACTCGAACAGGCGGCTGGAACTGATCCTGTTTGCGCCCGACTCGTACTTCTGCACCTGCTGGAAGGTGAGGCCGGTTGCCATAGCCAGCGTGGTCTGCGAGTGACCCAACATGACGCGCCGCCGACGCAGTCGCCCGCCGACTGCCCGGTCGATCGCCTTCAGGTCCTTGCGGTACGAAGCCCGCCCGCGGCGGCGTGGCCGCGGCACAGCATCGCCGTTCGGCTCGTCTCCCCCACTGGAACGATTCGCGCTGAGCATTGTCCCCCCACGCTCTGGTGCGTCCGGGCCAAGATGCTCCGGTGCGCCTGCAGTCATGCGAAGCGTATGGGGTTAGAGAGCAGGGCAGCCCGACGTCCAGCCTCTTCCCGCATTCCCACTTATGATTGTGATCGATAATAGCCGAACTTCGCCCGTGCCGGCCAGTCTGGGGCTGACACACCGAACACAGACATCCGACGATGGTGCCGTTCGACCGAGCCCCAGGTCCAATCCGAACCGGACCCCGAACTGGCCCCTGGGAGTGGCCCCCGATAAGTCATTGTCATCTCTACACTACCTCCCTATAGGGTCCGGTACCCGGTGGGGGCCACTCGCTTTCCATGCACGCACACGCGCACGTATAGACTCCACTGGCCCCCACCGGGTCCGGACCCCTTTCGCCGTTCTGTTCGACATTCCAGGCGCTTACCGGGGGCCACTCCCAGGGGCCACTCCGGGGGCCACTTGATCGCCGACGCGATCGGTCGCGTCACCCGCCGCGGTTGTATTCTGAGCGGGCGGTTCGTCCGGGGTCGGCAGGTGCTTCGCCGGGATTGCGGTTGCCCGCTGCTTCAACCCGTTGATCTTGACTTGTGTGCCGTTGGTGCGCACCGGCCAAGGCCCGGAGCCCTCGAGGTAGCGCAGGGCCTGCCTCCAACGGCCATTGGCCCAGCGGGTCTCGGCGAACAGCTTGTGCAGCGGCGCGCCCCGATTCGCCACCAGCAGGATCGCAGCGTTAGAACCGTGCTGCCACTCGATGATCTTACAGCCCAGCTGCTCGAGCGCGCGGCGGGCATCGCCGCCGTTCGGCTCGCAGCCGTCGAGCCATAGCTGGGCGACCGTCCGGCGGTCGCCGCCGCGCCAGTGTGAATAGCCCCTAGATTCGTAGACGCCTTCTTCCCTAATTTTGAGGCAAGGAGGCCATGATGGGCAAAG
>JAQCGR010000295.1 GCA_027619995.1 Pseudomonadota bacterium
CCCACGCGCATCGCCGATCTGGCGGCACGGCCCGATTCGGGCCATGTCGCCATCACCGAGGAGTCCGGCACCGTCGGCGATTAGGCCCCTAGGGTCGGTCCGGAATCAGCCCTGGGTCGGCGAACCGAAGGACCCCGCCAGAAGATGCGCGGGTACGCGGAAGCGGCCGACGATATCCCCCAAAGTCTCGCGCTGGGTCGTGACGTCCGAATTGGCCCCGGTGACCAGCACCATCGCGGGGCGCGCCTGGGCGTTGTATACCCCGGCATGGGATTCGGTGTAGCCGCCGGTATCCAGCATCGCGATCAGGTCGCCGCGCTCCAGCTTCGGCAGCTTGCGCTGCTTGCCCAACTCGTCGGCGTTGCACAGCGGGCCGACGATATCGACCGTCTCGGTCGCCTCGGCGCCGGTATCGACCACGGGCACGATCAGATAGTGCCAGTTGATCGCGAAGGCCCAGGGCACGTGGTTCGAGGACAGGTCGACATTGACCCATTTCTTGTAGCCCAGGTCCTTGACCGCGCCGACCCGACCGATGGTGACGCCCGTCGGGCCGGAGATCACGCGCCCCGGCTCGGCCCGCAGCTTGGGCAGGGGCAGGCCGTGCTTTTCGCACTCGTCCTTCACCGCCGCCGAGACGTCGCGGGCATAATCCTCGGCCGTGGGCGAACTGGCATCGTCCACCCCGCCGGGGCCGGTGCCGTAGTCGCGGCCATAGGTCCAGCCGCCGCCCAGGTCGATGGCGTCGGGAATCCAGCCCGCCTCGTCGCGCAGCCGCGCCGACCATTGGACCATCTCGCGCGCCATGACGGCGAAATCCTCGGTCAGCTTGTCCATCCGGCTGAGGTGATAATGGGTTTCCTTCAGATGCAGATGCGGCATCTCCTTCAGCACCCGCTTGGCGATGTCGCGGGTCTGCTCGAAGGACATGCCCCATTTATGGCCCATCGACTGGTCCTGCATGGTGCCGGGGCCGTGCATGGCGACACCATGTCGTTCGCTCAGGGGTGCCAGTTCCAGGTTCAGGCGGATGCCGATATCGGCATGTTTGCCCAGGCGGCGCGCCGTCTCGTCGATGATGTCGAGCTCGTCCTCGCCGTCGATATTGATGCAGACGCCATTGGCGACCGCCAATTCGATCTCCTCCGGCTGCTTGTTCGAGCCATTGAGGACCAGGGTCTTGGGATCGGTGCCGGCGAGCAGGGCGAGATACATTTCGTTATAGCCAAAGCAATCGCCGCCTGCGCCTTCCTGGTTCATGACATGGCGATAGGCGAGGCCGTTGTTGCTTTTGTTGGCGAACAGCACCTCGGAATTCGGATAATGCTTGGCGAAGGCGTCGCGCCAGCGCCGGTATTCCCAGCGGAACTGGCTCTCGCTGATGATGTAGAGCGGTGTGTCGTAGCGTTTGGCGAGTTCGGCGCAGTCGCAGCCCTCGACCCAGAGATTGCCGTTCTCGCCGATGCCGATGAATTCGGTGAAATTCTTCTTGAACTTGATCGGCTCGAGCTTCGGGACGGGCTTCGCGGTGACGACGGCCATGGTTCCAACTCCCCTGTTGCCTGCCGCCCTGTCCCGGACGGTCATGTTCGGTTGATCGTAGAATAGCGCAATTTGGGCGGTGAATTCGACCGTCAGGCGTTCGGAGCGTTAGGTGCGAAGGAGGCGAGGTCGAAGCCCGGATCGCGGCCCAGGATCAGGTCGGTCATCAGCCGGCCGGAAAGCGGCCCCGCCGTGAAGCCGAACCAGGGAAAGGCCGCCACGAAATAACCGGGCAGGCCGGGCGCCTCACCCAGGATCGGGCGCCAGTCCTCGGTGCCGTTCACGAACCCGGCCCAGGTCCGGACCACCTGCAGCCCGGCCAGGGCGGGCACGGCGCGCATGGCGAGCCAGAGATTGGCCTGGATCGATTCGCGCAGGACCACGGGGTATCCGGCCTTTGGATCGATGCCGGCGGGCCAGCCGCCGCCGATCAGGACGGTGCCATTGGCCGCCTGCTTGATGGTCAGCCGCCCGGCCGCCGAATAGACCAGATGGCGCACCAACGGCGCGGTTGGCTCGGTCACGTTCATGTGGATCGGATAGCCACGCACGGGCAGATCGATGCCCACCATCCTGCCCAGCCGCCGCGCGCCGGTTCCGGCGGCGTTGAGCAGTCGCGCGCAGCGAATCGGACCGGCCGTGGTCTCGACCCGGTAGCCGCCGCTCTCGCGGGCGATATCTGTCACCTCGAGACCGCGTCGGAGGCGCGCGCCATGGCGCTCCGCCGCCAGGGCCAGGGCAGGGGCGGCGAGCAGGGCGTTGGCCTTGCCCTCGCCCTTGCAGAAGGCCGCGCCGACCGCGTGCTCGGCGAGATAGGGCGCCAGGTCGCGCAGCGTCGCTCGGTCCAGCATCTCGGTTTCGATGCCGAAATCCCGCTCCATCGCGGCCTTGCGCGACAGCCAGGCCATCTCCGCCTCGGTCTCGGCGACGACCAGCCCGCCGGGGGTCGAGACTTCCAGATCGGTGCCGATCTCCTCGGACAGGCCCTGCCAGGCCGCGACCCCGGCGGTCATCAGGCGCAGCACGGGCAGGAAGGCCCGGCCCCAGTCCTCGCCATGCAGATGGAATTCCTCGGTCGGGATCTGGGCATGCAGGCTGCCCCCGGTCGCGCCCGAGGCCTGGCTGTTGAGATCGCCGCGCTCGACCAGCAGGACCTCCGCCCCGGCCTTGGCGAGATAATAGGTGGCGGCGCAGCCCATCAGTCCGCCGCCGACGATCAGGATATCGGTTCGATCCTCGCGTCCCGCCATGCCCCATTTAGCCCGGATGGCGGGGGTGGGGCCAGCGCTTCAAGAGGCCTCGTCCGCTCATTTTGCGCGATGGGCATGAGCAATCGGTCGTACCGTCGCGGCGCCGTGTGCGAATTGGTTACGAGCCCGCGCATCGAATTTGCGATGGGCGATGAGAACGGCCCGAACCAAACCGGTCCATCGGCGAGGACGCTCGCTGGATAACACCAAACGGAAGGCCCTGCCCCGGCCGGCAAGGGACGGAACAGGACCTTGGGATCAAGCGCCGGGGCGACTACTCGTCATGGCGCACGAGGGGCGAAGTGCGAGATTTGGACGCGCACGAGGCATACTTTCCTAGGCGGTCGAGAGCCTCGTCGTTGAGCTCCTCGTTATGAATTGTGTCGATACCAGTATTGTCAGCCATATTGGTCTCCTGTTGGTATGAATGGCCCCAAGGTGCCGGTCCCGTCCCAGGAAGGGATCGGACCCATGCCCTGGGACAAGCACACGGGCTAAGGCTTACCCAGCCGACAGACCGCCGCGGGTGCGATTGCACGGTTAGGGTCGGGGTATCGGTATGCGATGTCAACCTTCGTGCCATCGTTGACCTTGCAGAAGACCTAGCCTTCGGCCAGCAGGCCGGCGCGCAAGGTGCGCCCCTATCGTGCCTGGCCCGTAGACTCGACGACGATGCTGGCACCGGGCGGGGCGAAGGGGCCCGGCTCAGTCAAGCGACCAGCGGCACCCTGATCGGCGGCGTTCAGTAAGTGCCAAATCGGGCCCGGGGTTTGAGTTTGCGATACTCGATCAAGGAATCCCGAATCGAAACGGCGCACCCGTCCATTTTTCGAACGTCGGGAGGGCCGAGAGCGCTGCCGGTTCGGTTTCACTGGCACAGCCGGTATCCGCCGTTGCGGGTCTTGATGTCGAGATGGAGGTGGTCGGCGTGATCCGCGTCCGTTCCCGGCCCCAGGACCGTCGTGAAATTCAGGCAGGCGGTGGCCCTGACCGCGCGCTGAAAGGCTTCGGTGGCCGTGCCCGCGCCCTCCCGGGGCTCGATGGGGATCGGCTTGCCCTCGGCGAATTCGAACCCGCCGATATCCACGGCATTGCCGAAGGCATGTTCGGATTGCAGGCCTGCCGGATTGTTGTTGCGCCGGCGGCAGACATAGGTCGAGGCTTGATTGATCTGGGTCACGAGTCCCCGGTCCGGCAGGTTTCGGCTCGCCGGAACGACGAAGGTATCGACCCATTCGGCAAGCGCCAGGGCCGTGGCACAGCGCATCGGGCCCGGCGGATTGAAGGCCACGCCGCGCGCGATTTGCGAAACCCGCAAGGGGCGAAGGATGCCGCATTGCGCATCCTCCGGCGATTTTCGTTTTCGCGCAAGGGCTTATTGGCACCTGATTGCGGCATTTTCCGTGCAATGCCGCGCAAAACGCCGCGCGTCGCCGCGAATCCGGGCTGTTTCGTGCCGAGGGGCGGGAGACGAGGGCAATCGCGATCCGGCATAGTGGCGGGG
>JAQCGR010000296.1 GCA_027619995.1 Pseudomonadota bacterium
GAGGATCAGGAACGCGCCATCGCCGAAACCCTGGCCGATCTGGCCGCCGGGCGGCCGATGGACCGGCTGGTCTGCGGCGATGTCGGTTTCGGCAAGACCGAGGTCGCCCTGCGCGCCGTCTTTTCCGTCGCGATGAGCGGCATGCAGGTCGCGGTCGTCGTGCCCACGACCTTGTTGAGCCGCCAGCACCACAAGAACTTCGTCGAGCGGTTCTCCGGCCTGCCGGTGAAGGTCGAGCAGCTTTCCCGCTTCGTGCCCGCAGCCAAGGCCAAGGCCGTGCGCGAGGGCATGGCTGACGGCACGGTCGATATCGTCATCGGCACCCATGCCCTGCTGGCCAAATCGGTGCGTTTCGCGCGTCTGGGGCTGGTCGTGGTCGACGAGGAGCAGCATTTCGGCGTGCAGCAGAAGGAACGGTTGAAGCAGCTGCGTCACGACGTCCATGTCCTGACCCTGACGGCGACGCCGATTCCACGCACCCTGCAGCTCGCCATGACCGGCGTACGCGATCTCAGCATGATCGCGACCCCGCCGGTCGATCGGTTGGCGGTGCGCACATTCATCCTGCCCTACGACCCCGTCGTGGTGCGCGAGGCGATTCTGCGTGAGGGCTATCGCGGCGGTCAGGTCTTCTATGTCTGTCCGCGCATCGAGGACATTCGTCGGGTGCGCCAGCGCCTGACCGAGCTGGTGCCCGACGCCCGCGTCGCCACGGCCCATGGCCAGATGGCCCCGGCCGAGTTGGAGGACGTGATGAGCGCCTTCTATGACGGCGCCTTCGATATCCTACTGAGCACCAATATCATCGAATCAGGCCTCGATATCCCCACGGCCAACACCATGATCATCCACCGTGCCGATATGTTCGGCCTTGCCCAGCTCTACCAGCTGCGCGGCCGTATCGGACGATCGAAGATCCGGGCCTATGCCTATCTGACCCTGCCGCCCGGCAAGATGCTCAAAGCCAACGCCCAGCGTCGGTTGGAGGTCATGCAGACCCTGGACAATTTGGGGGCGGGTTTCTCGCTGGCGAGCCACGATCTGGATATCCGGGGCGCGGGCAACCTTCTGGGCGAAGAGCAGTCGGGCCACGTCAAGGAGGTCGGCATCGAGCTCTATCAGCAGATGCTGCAGGAAACCGTGGCGACCTTGCAGGCTGATCCCGATTCGACCGGAGAAGGCACGGGCGAGGGGGCGGATTGGTCGCCTCAGATCACCCTGGGCAGCCCGGTGATGATTCCCGAGGCCTATATCACCGATCTGGGCGTGCGCATGGGGCTCTATCGCCGTTTGGCCGCTATCAGAGCCGAAGAGGAGATCGATGGTTTCGCCGCCGAAATGATCGATCGATTCGGTCCGCTGCCTCCGGAAGTTGAAAACCTTCTGCGCATCGTCGAAATCAAGGCGCTGTGCCGCAGGGCAGGGATCGAACGGGTCGATGCCGGGCCCAAAGGCGCGACCTTGATCTTCCGCCAGGACAGCTTCGCGAACCCGGCCGGCCTGGTCGAGTTCATCGGCGCCAATATGGGCACGGCCAAGCTGCGGCCGGACCACAAGCTGGTCTATCGGCGGGACTGGTTCGAATCGGAGGCCCGAATCAAGGGGCTTCGCTTCATGCTCAAGAAGATAGCCGGAATAGCCGAGGCCGCGCCGAGGGCGGCGCAATAGGGATAGCTCGACCGCAGCCGCCATCCCTGGAGACGCCGATTTGTGATAAGAATTGCGTCTCCGGTTGCACCGGCAACTTATGCGTTAGGAATCTGCCCGATGCTGAAGCGATTTCGATTGTCCCGGCGCAAGGCCTTGAGCACCTTGCCGCTGCTCGCCCTGGCCCTGCTGCTGTCGGCCTGCCCGAAACCCCTGCCCGAAGGCAGCAAACTCCTGCGCGACAGATCGCCCGGATATCCGCACCAATAGAATAGAGGAATGCGCAGCGTTCAGCCGGGAGGCGGAGCGTCGCCGCCTTCAGCTTCTTCCTCGCGCACCTTCGCAAGTGCCTGGATGAAGGCCTCCGGCGGCTGGGCGCCCGAAATCAAGTATTTGCGGTTCAGGATGAAAGCCGGGACCCCGTTGATGCCCGATTGGCGGGCGATCTGGTCCTCGGCCTGGACCTCCCGCAAACCCTCGTCCGATGCCAGGTAGAGGCGGGCAGCGGCCCCGGCTGCGCCCGCCCGCACGGCCAATTCTACCAGGGTCTCGAGGTCGGCGATATCGCGGCCTTCGGTGAAATAGCCCTGGAACAGGGTTTCGACGATGGCGTCCTGATTGCCTTGGTCCCCGGCCCAGCGAATCAGGCGGTGGGAGAGGATGGTGTTCGGGGTGCGCGGCATACCATCGAAGTCGAACGCGATATTCTCGCCGTCGCCGGCCTCGCGCACGGGAACATAGACCTGATCGGCGTTCTCGCGGCCGCCGAACTTGGCGGCGAGGTAGTCCTTCCGCGCCATGCCCTCGGGCGGCATTTCCGGGTTGAGTTGGAAGGGCCGCCATAGAACGGTCAGGTTCGGCTGGGGTTCGGCGGCGAGAGCGCGCTCGAAGCGACGCTTGCCGATGAAGCACCAGGGACAAATGGTGTCGGAGACGATATCGAGATGCATTCCGGTAACATAGGATGCAAATCCGCCTCGGAAAACCCTTTGATGATCCGACGCCATCGGGCCTTGTCGCCGGAACCCGGCGGCGGGTAGAAGGGGCGCCAGGATGGCGGCGTCAGGAAGCAGCGAAGCATGAACGAGTCCCTCTTCGACGTTTCGGGCGAGCGGGTGCTTGTCACCGGCGCTTCTCTCGGCCTCGGCAAGCGTTTCGCCCTCTGCCTAGCGGAACGCGGCGCGAAGGTCGCAATCGCGGCCCGGAGCATGGACAAGCTCGAAGCTCTGGCCGCGGAAATCCGGGCTGTCGGCGGCACCGCCGAGCCGGTCGCCATGGACATGCTCGATGCGGCGTCGATCGAGGCCGGCATCGCGGCGGCGGAGGAGGCGATCGGCCCCCTGAGCGTGCTGGTCAACAATGCCGGCATCGCCATCGTCAAACCGACCCTGGACTGGACCGAAGAGGATTGGGACCGCGTCGTCGGCACCAATCTCAAGGGCGCCTGGCTTGCCGCCCAGTATGTCGCCAAGAGAATGGTCGCGCGCGGCGGCGGCAAGATCATCAACATCGCCTCCGTCCTGGGGATCCGGCCGATCGGGCAGGTGCCCGGCTATACCGCCGCCAAGGCCGGGCTGATTCAGCTGACCCGCCAGCTCGCCATGGAACTGGCGCGGCACAATGTGCGCGTGAATGCCATCGCGCCCGGCTATATCGTCACGGAGATGAACCGGCCCTTCTGGGAAACCGATCCGGGCAAATCTCTGATCGCGCGCATTCCCATGCGCCGGGTCGGAGACCCCGAGGAACTCGACGGCATATTGCTGCTTCTGGCGTCCGATGCGGCCAGCTATATGACCGGCAGCGTGATCGCCAGCGATGGCGGTCATCTCGTCAATAGTATGTGATTTAACAGTTATTTATAAGGATTCATTAATATGGATTTTCAAATTGATCCGAAGTTCGTTGATTTACAGTTGCGAATTCGAAAATTCGTGGATGATAATATCATCGGATTAGAGGGAAATAGAGATCTCCTCGATGAGGGTGAGAATTTAAAGATTCAAGAAGTTGATAAAATTCGGAAAATCGCGAAACAGAGTGGCCTATGGGCATTTCAAATGCCGGTGGCGCGGGGCGGTCTGGGTCTGCCGGTGACCGCCATGGCGCTGTGCTACGAAGAGGCCGCGCGCTCCATATTCGGCCCCGCCTGTTTCAACATCGCGGCGCCCGACGACGGCAATATGATGATTCTCGACCGTGTCGCACGCGAGGACCAGAAAGACCGCTGGCTGCAACCGATCATTGATGGCGATGTTCGCTCCGCCTTCGTGATGACCGAACCGATGCCGGGTTCCGGCTCCGATCCCACCGGGATGCTGACGCGGGCGGAGCGGCGCGGAGATTCCTGGTTCGTTCATGGCCGCAAATGGTTTATCACCGGGGCCGGTGTCGCCAAGCATTTCATCCTCATCGCACGCACCTCGGACGACAAACGCAAGGGGCTGAGCGCCTTCCTCTTCCATGCCGACCAGCCGGGCTGGGAGATCATCCGCCGCATCCCGATCATGGGCCCGGAGGAGCATGGCGGGCATTGCGAACTGGTCTTCGACGGGTTGGAAATCCCCGACGAAAACCGCCTGATGGAGATCGGCGACGGCCTCAAGCTGACCCAGATCCGCTTGGGCATCGCGCGC
>JAQCGR010000297.1 GCA_027619995.1 Pseudomonadota bacterium
ATATAGGCGGACGGCTGGACCTGGATGCCGGTCTTGTCGGTGAAGCCCTTGTAATGAGACGGCAGATAGGCGTCGCGCAGGGCGCCGCCGGCATCGGGAATGATGAGCTTCTCGGGCGCCGCCTTGGCGATATAGGGAAAGCCGAAGCTGCTGACCGCGAGCGCGGCGGTCGTCGCGGCCGAGGTCTGCAAGAAGCGGCGGCGCGTGAAGCCGGTCTTCTTATCGTAGCTGCGTGCCATGGTAAAAAATCTCCCAGTTTTCGGTGAACGCGGGTCAGCCGTTCAAGTTCGATCAATCCGATCCTGTCCATGCTGATGAGTGACGGTCAAAAAGCATTCACGGCTGACCTATTTTGACCGCTTCGGAAGAGGTTGAGCCAGCGCGTGCCAATCATGTTAGCATCCGCCCGGCCGTGCCGGAAGGCTGGGTTTGGGGAGATTCTTGGAGTTACTACAATGCGCTATGACTATGTCATCGTGGGCGGCGGCAGCGCCGGTTGTGTGCTTGCAAACCGCCTGTCGGCAAATTCCAAGAACAAGGTCTGCCTGCTCGAGGCCGGGCCCGATACGCGGCCCGAGGACGTGCCGGAGGAGGTCTACAAGAATTCCTTCCTACCCGATTATTTCAAGGATATCCGTTACTGGACCAAACTGACGGCCTTCGTCGATCCGTTCGGCAACAAGTCCGCCCAGGAGATCGAGGCGACGATGGGCCCGCGCCGCTATGAACAGGCCAAGGTCATGGGCGGCGGTTCGACCGTCAACGGCCAGGTCGCGATTCGGGGGTTGCCCGCCGATTACGACGAATGGGCGGCGATGGGCGCGGAGGGTTGGTCCTTCAAGGACGTGCTGCCCTATTTCGTCAAGATGGAACGGGACATGGATTTCGACGGGCCGATGCACGGCCAGGATGGTCCGATCCCGATCCGCCGGACTTTCCCCGAGCATTGGAGCGGTTTTGCCCTGTCCTTCCGCGATGGGTTGGCGGAGCGCGGCATTCCCTATTACGACGATTGCCATACCGAATTCCACGACGGCTGCTATCCCTTCACGCGCAACAACGTTTACAACCACCGGGTCTCCTCGGCCGTCGGCTATCTGACCGAATCGGTGCGGCGGCGGCCCAATCTCGAAGTGCTGCCCGGCAACTTTGTCGAAAAGCTGCTGTTCGAAGGCAAGAAGGTGACCGGGTTGCGGGTTCGGCGCGAGGGCCAGACCCAGACCATCGAGGCGGGCGAGGTGATCGTCTCCTGCGGCGCCCTGCATTCCCCGGCCATGCTGATGCGCAACGGCATCGGCCCGGCCGATCATCTGAAGGAAAAAGGTATCGAGGTGCTGGCCGATCTGCCCGGCGTCGGCTCCAACCTCCAGGACCATCCGCTGGTCGGCTTCG
This sequence comes from Pseudomonadota bacterium, assembly GCA_027619995.1. Taxonomy (GTDB): domain Bacteria; phylum Pseudomonadota; class Alphaproteobacteria; order CADEGL01; family CADEGL01; genus JABIRQ01. Next base: position 1,393 of record JAQCGR010000297.1, read on the forward strand.
GCGTTCATCTGAAGCCCGAGGGCCAGCTCGCCGATTACGTGGTCAACAATTTCCTGCTCAACATGCGCTGGTCGTCCAAGCACGAGGGCTGCCCGACCCAGGACATGAAGCTCTCGGTCTCCGGCCGTTTCGCCTGGAGCCGCATGGGCAAGCGCCTGGGCACGGTGCAGTTCGGACCCAACAAGGCCTATTCCAAGGGTTATGTCCGGCTGCGCAACGCCGATCCGGCGGAGGAGCCGCTGGTCGCCTTCAACTTGCTCTCGGATGTCCGCGACCTGGACCGGACCAAGGACGCGGTGCGCTTCGTCTATGGGATGCTGACCGATTCGCCTGCCAAGAACATGATCCACAGCTTCTGGCCGGGCATCTACGCGGATTCGGTCCGCAACCTGACCAGCGTCAGCAAGTGGAACGAGTTCAAGACGGATATCGCCGCTTTCTTCCTCGATATGGGCGGGCCGGCGCGCAAGGCCGTGCTGCGCGCGGCGATCGATCCGCGCTACGAGGCGGATGCGATCATGGCCGACGAGAAGCTGCTGGAGGAATGGATCCGCGAGGGCGTGCAGGGCGACTGGCATGCCTGCTGCACCAACCGCATGGGCCGGGCCGACGACCGCCAATCCGTGGTCGATCCCAAGGGCCGGGTGCACGGTCTCCAGAGGCTGCGGGTGGTCGATGCCTCGATCATGCCCTCCGTGCCCTGCGCCAACACCAATATCTCGACGATCATGATGGGCGAGAAGATGAGCGACCACATCCTGAACGGCTGAGGCCGTGAGGCGGGCGGGTCTGTTCCCGTGACCTGGGATCATATTATCGTCGGCGGCGGTTCGGCGGGCTGCGTGCTCGCCAACCGCCTATCGGCGGACGGCAAGCGCCGCGTGCTGCTGATCGAGGCGGGGCCGGATATCGACCCCGAGCGGGTGCCGGAGATCATTGCCAGCAGCTATACCGGCTACGCCTATTTCGATCCGCGCTATCACTGGACCGATCTGCGCATCCATCACGGCTCGCTCCAGGGCAACGCGCCGCTCGATCCGCCGCGACGGCTGGAACAGGCAAGGGTGATGGGCGGCGGCTCCTCGATCAACGGCCAGTTTGCCCTGCGCGGCCTGCCGGGCGATTACGACGAATGGGACGATGAGGGGGCCAAGGGCTGGACCTGGGAAAGTTGCCTGCCCTATTTCAAGCGGCTGGAGCGCGACCTGGATTTCGCCGGGCCGGAGCATGGCGATTCGGGGCGCATCCCGATCCGCCGCATCTTCCCGGAACACTGGCCGGGCTTCACCCGGGCGATCATGGAGGCGGCGGGGGACCAGGACTTGCCGCTGGGCCAGGATCTGAACACCGAATTCGGCGACGCCTGCTATCCCGTGCCCTTCTCGAACCAGTATGACCGGCGGGTCTCGACGGCGGTCGGCTATCTCGACACCGCGACGCGGCGGCGCCCGAACCTGCGCATCATGGCCGAGACCCGGCTCGAACGCCTGCTGCTCGACGGCGCGCGGGTGACGGGCGTGCGGATCCGCACCAAGGCCGGGGCGGAGGAGATTTCCGGGCGCGAGGTGATCGTCAGCGCGGGCGGGCTCCATTCCCCGGCGATCCTGATGCAGGCGGGGATCGGGCCGGGCGATCATCTTCGCGGGCTGGGCGTCACGGTCGCCGCCGACCGGCCCGGGGTCGGCGCCAACCTGATGGAGCATCCCTCGCTCAACGTGGCGGGCTATATCTCGCGCGAGGCGCGCCTGCCGGCCTGGCTCGGCCGCCATATCAGCATGGGCATCCGCTATTCCTCGGGACATGGGGGCTGCCCGCCCGGCGACATGTTCTTCTTCCCGAACAACAAGGGCGGCTGGCACCCGATTGGCCGCCGGCTCGGTGCGATCACCCTTCATTGCAACAAGCCCTACGGGCGCGGCCTCGTACGCCTGCGCTCCGCCGATCCGCTGGCCGAACCCGTGGTCGCCTTCAACTTCCTGAGTGACGCGCGCGACCTCAACCGGTTGGTGGACGGCTTCCGGCGGATGGCGGCGCTGATGACTTCGCCCCAGGTCCGCGCAGTCTGCGATTTCTGGTTTCCGGCGGCCTATAACGACCGGGTCCGCGATCTCGCGATCCCGCGTGCGAGCACCTGGATGAAGACCGCGCTGGGCGCGATGTTCCTTGATCTCGGCGGGCCGTTCCGGGGCTATATGCGCAAGCACAAGCTCAACCCGCGTTTCGACCGTCCCGGCGCGCTTGAGGACGACGAGGCGGTCGCCGATTGGGTGCGCGAAGGTGTCTGGGGCGCCTGGCATCCGTCGGGCACCTGCCGCATGGGCGCGGCCGAGGACCCGATGGCGGTGACCGATCCGGCGGGCCGAGTCTATGGTGTCGCCGGGCTGCGCGTGATCGATGCCTCGGTGATGCCGACGATCCCGCGCGCCAACACGAATATTCCGACCATCATGATCGCCGAGAAGATGAGCGATCACATTTTGAACGACTGAACCGGAGAGAGGAATTCCCATGGCCCAGACGATCTCGCGCATTTCCGTGTACACCGCGCAGGTGCCGATCAAGGAAGGCACCTACACGATGTCGCATGGCCGCGCCATGGACTATTTCGATTCCACCATCGCGCGGATCGACACCAAGGAGGGCCTGACGGGCTGGGGCGAAGTTGTGCCGCTGGGCTCGACCTATCTGCCCTCCTATGTCGCCGGCGCGCGCACGGGCATCAAGGAACTCGCACCCCATCTGATCGGCCAGGACGCGACTCAGCTCGAGTCGATCAACCGGATCATGGACACCGCGCTGAAGGGCCATCCCTACTGCAAAAGCCCGCTCGACCAGGCCTGCTGGGACATCCTCGGCAAGGAGGCGTGCCTGCCCGTCCATATCCTGCT
>JAQCGR010000298.1 GCA_027619995.1 Pseudomonadota bacterium
GGGGATGATCGGCCGCCGCCGCTTTCGGCTTGCGCCGCCAATAGTTCAGGGCCGGGCCGCCCAGATTGAGCGCGCCGAGGATGGCCGCACCCAGATCGACCTGCCAGCCGGGATAGGCCGCGCCGCGATAGACCGGAATCGCCATGTCTAGAATGCGCAACCGCTCGGGCGAGGCGGCCAGGAACTCGCGCCGCGTGCGCAGGGAGCGCACGGCCATCGAGGCGGCGGTCCAGAACTTGTCGGGCCGGACCAGGAATTCGGCCGGGCTGCGCGCGGGCGCCAGATAGCGCAGCCCGCAATGCAGCAGGCGACTCGAGCGCCCGGTCGCGGCCGAGGCGAAATCGCCCTTCTCGACCAGCAGCAGACTGTAGCCGGCGGCCGCGAGATGCTGTGCCGCACTGCAGCCGCTGATGCCGCCGCCGATGATCAGGATGTCGTAGCGCGATCCGTCGAGGGACGCGAGATCGGGCCGTGCGCTCATGCGCCCCGCGCCCGGACCCTTGCGTCGGCCAGGACGCAGAGGATCTCGAACAGGATCGTGGCGGCGTTCAGCGCGGTGTTGCCGGAGGCGTCGAAGGGCGGCGAGACCTCGACCACATCGCCGCCGACGATATCCAGGCCCTGGAGGCCGCGGATCATCTTCTGGGCCTCGTACATCGAGAAACCGCCGGATTCCGGCGTCCCTGTGCCGGGGGCATAAACCGGGTCCAGGCCGTCGACATCGAAGCTGACATAAACCGGGCCGTCGCCGACGATCTTGCGCGCTTCCTCGATCACCCAATCGGGGCCGCCACGGTCGAAATATTCCTCGATATAGACCACGCGCATGCCGGAATCATGGCTGAACTTCCAGATATCCGGATCGGTCAGGGAGCCGCGGATGCCGATCTGGATGACGCGCTTGGGATCGAGCACGCCCTCCTCCACCGCCAGGCGGAAGGGCGCGCCGTGGTGATATTTCGCACCCAGGAATTCTCCGGCCGTGTCGCAATGGGCGTCGAAATGGACCAGGCCCACCGGCCGGTCGCGCCCCAGGGCTCGCAGGATCGGATAGCTGACCAGATGGTCGCCGCCGACGGAGAGCGGCGCCGTCCCGGCATCGATGACCCGGTGGTAATATTCCGTCATCAGCTCGACGCATTTTTCGATGCTGAAGGGGTTGAGCGGCACATCGCCCAGATCGCCGATCCGCAGATGCTCGTCCGGCGTGATCAGGCTGACATGGTGGCTGCGGCGCATGAAGCTCGACATGTCGCGCACCTGGCGCGGACCGTGGCGCGCGCCGGGCCGGTTGGTCACGCCCAGGTCGAAGGGAATGCCGATCAGGCCGATATCGACATCGGCCGGCCCGTTGGCGATGGGATAGCGCATGAAAGTCGGGATCTCGGCATAGCGCGGCCGGTAGTTGTCCTCTGGCCGCCTGCCCGTTTCTTCCGCCATCCGTCGCCTCCCCTTCCGTCGATAGGTCGAAACAATCCAGCAAGACTTCGAGACCGGAGCCTAACGCCAATCATCTTTCGAGACGACCGCTCCGCGGTCTCCTCAAGATGAGGAGAGGCTGTAAGTCACCCGGCTCCGATCACCCTTTCGGTTCGGCGTCGATCATGCCGAAGCTGCGCAGGAAGAAGGCATAGGTCAGGGCGATTTCCTTCAACCGGTCGAAGCGCCCGGCCGCGCCGCCATGGCCCGCCTCCATGTTGATCCAGAGCAGGATTGTGGAGTCGCTGGTGTTCATCTCGCGCAGCTTGGCGGCCCATTTCGCCGGCTCCCAATAGGTCACGCGCGGATCGGTCAACCCGCCCGTGGCCAGGATGTCGGGATAGGGCTGGGCCGTGACATTGTCGTAGGGCGAATAGGACAGCATCGCCCGGTAGACCGCCTCGCTCTCGATCGGGTTGCCCCATTCGGTCCATTCCGGCGGGGTCAGCGGCAGACTGTCGTCGAGGATGGTGGTGAGGCAATCGACGAAGGGCACCTCGCCCGCGATGCTGCAGAACAGATCCGGGCGCATATTGGCGATCGCGCCGACCAGCATGCCGCCCGCGCTGCGCCCATTGGCGGCGATCCGGCCTTTGGCGGTATAGCCCTCCGCGATCAGATGCTCGGCCACCGAGATGAAATCGTGGAAGGTGTTTTCCTTCTTCTCCATCTTGCCGTCGAGATACCAGCGCCGGCCCATCTCCGTCCCGCCGCGGATATGGGCGACGGCATAGGGAACGCCCCGGTCGACCAGGCTGAAGACATCGGTATCGAAATAGTCGGGCATGGAGATGCCATAGGAGCCGTAGCCGTAAAGATAGAGCGGCGCGGTGCCGTCGAGGACCTGGTCCTTGCGGTGCAGCACCGTGACGGGAATCTCTACCCCGTCATGGCCCGGCGCGAAAAGGCGGCGGACGGTATAGGAATCCGGGTCGTGGCCGCTCGGCACTTCCTGCTCCTTGAGCAGGGTCCGCTCGCGGCTTTCCATATCGTAGTCGTAGGTCCGGCGCGGCGTGGTCGGCGAGCTATAGGTCAGACGAAGGGTCGCGGTGTCGTACTCATAGCCGGCGATCAGGCCGAGATCGAAAGCCTCCTCGTCGAAGGCCACCGTATGCTCGACCCCGTCCGACAGGCGTCGAACGACGATGCGTGGCAGGGCGCGCGCGCGTTCGAGGCGCACCAGATGATTCGCGAAGACCATGATCATGCGGATATGACGCCCCACCTCATGGGGAATCAGCGTGCGCCAGTTTTCCGGCCCCGGCGCGTCGATCGGCGCCTCGACCACCGCGAAATCCTCCGCCCCTTCCGCGTTGGTGCGGATCAGGAAGCGGTCGTCGTGATGGGTGACGTCATACTCGATGGAGGGCCGGCGCGGCGCGATCAGGACCGGATCGGCGCTGCCGTCGGCGGGCATGATGCGGATCTCGCCGGAGGAGTGATCGGCGCTGGAGATCATGATGAAACGGCCGCTCTCGGTCCGGTCCACCCCGACGAAATAGGCCGGATTCGATTCCTCGAAGATCATCTCGTCCTGGGCCGGATCGGCGCCGACCCGGTGGCGATAGACCCATCGCGGCCGGTTGGCGTCGTCGCGCCGGACGTAATAGAGCGTCTTTGCGTCGCTGCCCCAGACCGGGCCGCCGCCGGTATCCGGCACGCTATCGTCCAGCAGGTCGCCCGTTTCCATGTCCAGAATACGCAGGGTGTAGAATTCTCCCCCCGCCGTGTCCGTGGAATAGGCCAGCAGGCGGTGATCCGGGCTGTGGCTCACGCCGCCGAAGCGAAAATAGGGCTGGCCCTGCGCCATGGCATCGCCATCGAGGAGCAATTGTTCCTCCCCCCCGCCGCGCGGCCGCCGGCACAGTTGCGGATGCTGCCCGCCCTCGACATAGCGGAAGAGATAGTCCCAGGGGCCGTCCGGCAGAGGGACCGAGGAATCGACCTCCTTGATCCGGCCCTTCATCTCGTCGAACAGACGGCCGCGTAGAGCCTCGGTCTCAGCCATGACCCCGTCGGTATAGGCGTTCTCGGCCTCCAGATAGGCGCGGATATCCGCATCCAGCGCGGCGGGATCGCGCATCACCCGTTGCCAGTTCTCGTCGCGCAGCCAGGCATAGTCGTCCACCCTGACATGGCCGTGATGGGTGGATTCCGAGGGCCGCTTTTCGGCGCGGGGCAGGATTGGCGGGGTCTGGTCCAGCATCGGTTTCTCTCGATTAAAAAATCGGTGGTAGCGCGAGAATCGGCGGGGTCTTGCCGGGCGTCCGTGCTAGCTTATCTCATGAACGCGGGGCAAGCGCCCCGCATCGGTAGAATCGGTTTGGGAGACATACCATGGCCAAGGCGACCTTCGCCGCCGGATGCTTCTGGGGCCCGGAAGCGGCGTTTTCGAAAGTGAACGGCGTGACCGCCACCTCCGTCGGCTATATCGGCGGGCATCAGGCCAGCCCGACCTACCAGGAAGTTTGCAACGGCACGACCGGCCATGCCGAAGCCGTCCAGGTCGAATTCGATCCGGCGGTGGTCTCCTACGAAGCACTGCTCGAGGAGTTCTGGGGCATGCATGATCCGACCCAGATGAACCGCCAGGGACCCGATTTCGGCGAACAGTACCGCTCGGCCATCTTCGTCCATGGCGAGAGCCAGCGGGCGGCGGCGGAAGCATCCAAGACGGCGCGACAGGCCTCGGGCAAGACTCGAGGCACGATCGTCACGACAATCGAGCCCGATCAGGATTATTGGCCCGCCGAAGACTATCACCAGCAGTTCTTCGCCAAGCG
>JAQCGR010000299.1 GCA_027619995.1 Pseudomonadota bacterium
GCCAGAGGCGTCCTTGCCGTTAAAGCGCTCACCGCTTCACGCATCGAATTCTTCCCCATTTTCCTGTTCGCCAATCCTCTAGCCGCCGCTTCCACCGAAGTCTAGCCGGAGACTAACCGTGCTTGCGCAGTTCCAGCCGCGCGATCTGGGCGCGATGCACCTCGTCCGGGCCATCGGCCAGACGGAGAATACGGGCAAGCGCCCAGCCCCGGGCAAGGCCGAAATCGTCGGTCACGCCGGCGCCGCCGTGAATCTGGATGGCCCGGTCGAGCACCCGCTGGGCCATGTTCGGCGCGACCACCTTGATCATCGCGATTTCCGCCCGCGCCGCCTTGTTGCCGGCCGAGTCCATCATCCAGGCCGCCTTCATGGTCAGCAACCGGGCCTGATCGATCTCCATACGCGAATCGGCGATCTGCGCCTGGACCACGCCCTGTTCGGCGATCGTCTTGCCGAAGGCCGTGCGCGCCTTGGCCCGCAAGCACATCGATTCGAGCGCCCGCTCGGCCATGCCGATCGCCCGCATGCAATGATGGATGCGCCCCGGCCCCAGACGCCCCTGGGCGATCTCGAAGCCCCGTCCCTCGCCCAACAACATGTTCCCGCGCGGCACCCGGGCCTTGTCGAAATTCACCTCGGCGTGGCCATGGGGGGCTTCGTCATAACCGAAGACCGGCAGATGGCGCATCACCGTGACCCCCTCGGTCGCCTTGGGCACCAGGATCATGGAATGGCGGCGATGGCGCTCGGCCTCCGAATCGGTCAGGCCCATCACGATCATGATCTTGCACCGCGGGTCGTTGGCCCCGCTGGTGAACCATTTGCGGCCCTCGATCACGTATTCGTTGCCGTCCGGCTGGATGGTCAGTTCCATATTGGTCGCATCGGACGACGCCACCCCCGGCTCGGTCATCGCAAAGGCGCTGCGGATTTCGCCCGCCAGCGTAGGCCGACCGGATCTCGCCGTTCAGCAGGGGCTCGAGCCACTGCTTCTTCTGCTCCGGGGTGCCGACGCGCTCGAGCACTTCCATATTGCCCGTATCGGGCGCGGAGCAGTTGAAGACCTCGGGCGCGATCAGGGAGCGGCCCATGATCTCGCAGAGCGGCGCGTATTCGGTGTTCGAGAGGCCCGCGCCGTAATCGCTTTCCGGCAGGAACAGGTTCCAGAGACCCGCCTCGCGCGCCTTCGCCTTGAGCTCTTCCATCACGGGCACAGGCTGCCAGCGGTCCTCCGCTTCCTCGATCTGGCAAAAGAAAGTGGCTTCGTTGGGATAGACGTGTTCGTCCATGAAACCTTCGATCTTTTCACGAAGACCCTTGACGCGGTCGCTCTCCTCGAACTGCATTGTGCTTCCCTCCCGGCCGGATTGACGGCCAGCTTAAGCGAGAGAAGGAAGCGGCGCGAGATGGCCGAGAAACGAAATCCCCTGAAGCTGAATGCCCTTCAGCTCAAAACCCTGACCGTGCTGCAGATCCTGGCGGAGGATACGAGCCATGCTGTCCGTGACGAGGCCACGGGTACGGTGCAGATCGGCCAGTTGCCGCATGCCCATGGCAATCATTTCCATGCCGGCAGCGGCGTCATCCTGACGAGCGATGCCACCGGACTGTCGAATCCGGCGGTGTTCCGGGCGCTGCAGCGCAAGGGCCTGATCCAGCCCGGCTTCCCGATAGGCCTGGCGATCACGGCGGAAGGCTTGGCCTACGCCACGGGCATGCGCGAAAAAATCCTGCATGGCACCGATCATTAGGCCCCCTTTGCGCCCGGTGGCGGCGGCTCGCCGTGCTGGACGCGCGGCGGCGGTTATGTTTGGGTGCCCGCCGCTTCAACCCAGACGTCGGAGCCGGACATCGTGAAACTTCGCCTTTTCGCCCTGATCGGGAGCCTGATTATCGCCATGACAGCCGCCACATCGAATGCCGCGTCCCCGGACCCGGAAAACACGCTCTATCTCGACCTCGACACCGGACGGGTCGTGATCGAGCTCCTTCCCAAGGTCGCGCCGAAACATGTCGAGCGCGTCAAGGAACTGGCGCGGGAGGGCTTCTACGACGATATCGTCTTCCATCGCGTGATCGACGGCTTCATGGCCCAGACCGGCGATCCCACCGGCACGGGCGGCGGTGGATCGGACAAGCCGGACCTGGAGGCCGAATTCTCTGACACGCCCTTCGTCCGCGGCACCATCGGCGCGGCGCGGACGTCCGATCCGGACAGCGCCAACAGCCAGTTCTTCATTACTTTCCAGCCCGCGCCGTTCCTGAACGGCCAATACACGGTCTGGGGCAAGGTCGTCGAAGGCATGGAATTCGTCGACAAGATCGCCCGTGGCGAGCCGCCGGCCGTTCCCGACCGCATCGTCAAGATGCAGGTTGCCGCCGACGCGAAATAGCGTCCCCGGGGGCCGCGGCGGCCATTAACCTGGGAGAAAGCCGCCGCCCCCCAGATCTGATCCAATCGCTCCCGTCATAGCCTGCCCGGCCGGCAGCGACGGGAGACGAATTTGGACATGACGGCATGCCGCGAAGCCTGAAATGGTGCTTGGCCTCGCTCGGCGCGCTGGCCGCGCTCGCGGCGGCCGTTCTGCTGTTCTTCGACTGGAACGCCTTCAAACCCTATCTGGAGAAGAAGGCGAGCCGGCAATCGGGCCGAAGCATCGGGCTCGACGATATTTCGGTCGATCTGTCGCTTACCCCCCTCATTATCTTCTCGGGCCTGCGGATCGGCAATATCGAAGAGGGTAGCGAGGGCGACATGCTCACCCTCGAACGTCTCGCCTTCCGCATCGAATTGCTTGAACTGCTGCGCGGCCGCGTGGTCCTGCCGACCGTCGCGTTCGATCAACCGAAGCTGCTGCTCGAGCGGCTCGATACAGAAACCGCCAATTGGCAGTTCGAGGACAACGCCGCCGGCCTGGCGGTGAGCGGACCGGCACCCGAGGACCGCACGGAAATGCCCGTGATCGGTTCCCTGACCATCTCGAACGGAGAGCTGCGCTACCGCGACCGGGTCGAGGATCTGGACGTGACGATGATCGTCGACACAGCGACGGGGGCGGCCTCCAATTCGGAGAATGCGGTTCGTCTGGCCGGCGAGGGGCAGATCAAGGACAGTCCCTTCACCCTCGATCTGACCGGGGGATCGATCCAGCACCTGCGCGACCCCGATCGCCCCTATCCCTTCGCGGCCCACCTGAAGATCGGTGAAACCGAAGCCTGGCTCGACGGCACGATCGACCAACCCTTCGATATGCGCGGCTTCGACATGGAAATGCGTCTGCGCGGTTCGAACGCCGCGCGCCTTTTCCCAGTCCTGGATCTGGCGCTCCCCGAAACGCCGCCTTTCGACGTCGAAGGACGCCTGCGGTACGACGGCATCGTCTGGCGCTTTGATCCGTTCTCCGGGACCATGGGCGACAGCGATCTGGCAGGCAGTCTGCACTACAGCACGGAGACCGAGCGCGGACGGCTGACCGGCGATCTGCATTCCAAAGTCCTGGATTTCGACGATCTGGCGGGCTTCATCGGCGCGACGCCCGATACAGGCGCCGGCGAAACCGCTTCGGCCGAGCAAACGCAAAAGGCGGCGCGGGAGGACGGTACGGAACGCGTCATCCCCGACGAGCCCATCGATATCGCCCAATTGAAGGCGATGGATGCGGATGTCGTCTATTCGGCGGCTTCGGTAGCAACGGAAGACCTGCCCATCGACCGTCTCGATGCGAAGGTCATCCTGGAAAATGGCCACCTGCGCCTGGCCCCCGCCAGTTTCGGCATCCAGGCGGAACGGATCGACGCTTTCGTGGATCTCGACGGGACGCGCGCGGTTCCCCATATCCGCGCCCGCTTCGATATCCGCCAGTTGCCCCTCAAGGAGGTTCTCACGACTTTCGTGACCGATCTGGCGGAGGATTCCGAGACATTCGGCGCGATCGGGGGACAAGCCGAAATCGAAGGAACCGGCCAATCCCTGCACGAGTTCCTGGCATCGGCGGACGGTCGGATCGGTTTGGCCACCGAAGGCGGGCGGATCGGTGGCATTCTGGTCGAACTGGCCGGCCTGGACATTGCCGAAGCTCTGGGCCTCGTGGTGACTGAGCTACTCCCCATCCGTTGGACAGGTTTGACGAGGATTTAAGCTACAGTCGTCGCCTGCCGGTCGGGTTTCCCATCACGTTCGTCACGCCACCATGGCTGTCGGCTGGAGGGCCGGGCGCGAGCCCGGGCCGGCGG
>JAQCGR010000300.1 GCA_027619995.1 Pseudomonadota bacterium
GGGCCCGCCGCGCCGCATCGGCGAGGACGAGGCCCTGGCCGAACTGGACCGCATCCTTCTGGATAGCGTTGCCGTTCATCAACGCTCGGACGTGCCTTACGGCATGTTTCTTTCGGGCGGCGTCGATTCCTCGGCCCTTCTGGCCGCCATGGCCCGCCTCAACGAACGCTCCGTGCGCGCCTACACGATCGGATTCCCGGGAACCGCGGTGACGGACGAGCGCGCCCATGCCCGTGTGGTCGCCCGCGCGGTCGGGGCCGAACATGTCGAGGTGAGTTTCGAGGAAGGCGATTTCTGGACCCTGCTGCCCCAGGTTGCTGCCGCGATGGACGATCCCGCGGCCGATTACGCCGTGCTGCCGACCTACAAGCTGGCGCGCGAGGCAGCGCGCGAGGTCAAGGTGATCCTCAGCGGCGAGGGCGGCGATGAGATGTTCGGCGGCTACGGCCGCTACCGCAGCGCCATGCGGCCCTGGCTGATCGGCGGGCGTGGCATGCGGATGCGCGGCATCTTCGACGGGCTCGACGTGCTGCGCGGCGCCGGCGGCCATTGGCGCGACGGATTCGCGGCAGCCGAGATCGCCGCCCGGCAGGGCGAGCGTAGCCGCCTCCAGGCCGCCCAGGCCACCGATGTGGCGGACTGGCTGCCCAACGACCTGCTGCTGAAGCTGGATCGCTGCCTGATGGCCCATGCGATCGAAGGCAGGACGCCGTTTCTCGATCCCGAGATCGCCGATTTCGCCCTGTGCCTGCCCGATCGTCTGAAGGTCCGCGACGGCAAGGGCAAATGGCTGCTGCGCCGCTGGCTGGAGAAAAATCTGCCTGAGGCCGACCCGTTCAGCGCCAAGCGCGGCTTCACCGTGCCGGTGGGGGAATGGATCGCGCGGCGCGGCGCGGAACTGGGGCCGCTGGTCGCGCGCCAGCCGGGGGTGGCGGAGGTCTGCCGCCCCGGCACTGTCGAGCGCCTGTTTCGCGCGACCGGCAAGCGCGAGGGCTTCGCGGCCTGGACCCTGCTCTTCTACGCGCTTTGGCACCGCCACCATATCGAGCGGGTGGGCAGCGCCGAGGGCGATATCTTCGCGGTCTTGGCGCCTTAGCCTTTTTCTCCCGCAAACGCCGCCGCCATGCGCTCGAACACGCCGGTCCAGGCGCCGGGGCTGGCCTGACGGAACAGGCGCATGCTGGGATACCAGGGACTGTCCTCCCGTGTCCGTTGCCAGCGCCAGTCGGGCGAGAAGGGCAGGGCGGTCCAGACCGGGCGGCCCAGGGCGCCGGCCAGATGGGCGGGTGCGGTATCGACGGTCACGATCAGGTTCAATGTCGAGACGGCGGCCGCCAATTCGGCGAAATCGCCCAATACGCCGTCCAGCCGCTCGATCGTCATGCCGTCGGGCGGCGCATCGGCGTGCGCGGCGGGTTCGCCGATCTGGAGAGCGTAAAAATGCGCGCCCTCGATCCTGGCAAGCGGCGCCATATCGGCGAGGCGGCAGGACCGGTGGTGGTCGTTGGCATGTTTCGGATTGCCGCTCCAGACCAGGCCGATTTTGCGGCCCCCAGTCTTGTGGTCCCGGGTCTTGCTGAGACGCTCGCGCCAGCGCGTGACCGACTCTTCCGGCGCTGACAGATAGGGGGTCTCGGCGGGAATCGTCTTCGTCGGCGTGCCCATCAGGCGCGGTAGAGAGAGAAGGGGCACGCAGGCGGCGAAATCCTCGCCGGCTTCGTCGTAGCGATCCCGATCAACCACTTGATCCACTCCCGGTGCGCTCGCCATCAGGCCCATGATTTCCCGGCGGACGGCCAGCACGACGCGGGCGCAATGCCGGCGCACCAGCGGCGCGTAGCGGACGAACTGGATCGTGTCGCCGCCACCCTGTTCGCCCCAGAGCAGAAGGGTCCCGCCTTCGCGCGGCTTGCCGTCCCAAAGCGGCACGGCCTTGGGCGGACGCGCCGAGGGAAATTCCTGCCAGCGCCAGCGCCATTCGTATTCGCGCCAGCCTTCCTCGAAGCGTCCGGCCAGCAGCAGGGCCAGGGCCCGGTTGAAATGGGCGCCGGCATTCTCCGGTTGGGCCGCGATGACCCGGTCGAAGATCGGCAGCGCCTCCTCGATCCGCCCTTCGGCCTTCAGGCTGTTGGCCAGCAGGTTATGGGCTTCGACATAGCCCGGCCGGAGGGCGATGGCCTTGCGCGCCGCCGCCACCGATTCGTCGAGCCGGCCGAGGCCGCGCAGGGCGTTGCTCAGATTGGCGTAGACGTCCGGATAATCGGGTTTCAGGGCCAGGGCGCGGTCGCAGCTTTCGACCGCCTCGTCGAAGCGGCGCAGCCGGTTCAGGATATTGGCGCGGTTGCAGTGAAAGCTGGGATCGTCGCTTTTTCCCTCGATCGCCCGGTCGATCAGCTCGAGGCCGGCGGCCGCGTCGCCCAGGGAGAACCGGATCGCCCCCAGCAGATGCAGGGCGGATGCGTTGCCGGGATCGGCCGCGACGATCTTGGCGCAGACCACTGCGGCGTCGCGCCCCCGCCCGGCCTTGAACAGGCGGGCGGCTTCCCGCAGGGAGTCGCTGCCGGTCGATCGGTCGCGTTGCGCCTGTGTGGCCATGCCCTTGCACCATGCTTTCCGCCGGACATCCCGGCCGGCGCGAGAATGGTCCGACGCCCGGATCGGGTCAAATCCGCGGGGCGGAAACAGGTACTAGTGCAAGGTGAATTCGGCTTCCGCGGAGGTCCAGCGGCCGGTGCCCTCGGGGCGGCTCTGGACGACCGTCACGGTATGGAGAGGCCCGTCCAGCGAACGCCGCCAGAAGTCGAGAAAGTCGTTCAGCTTGGGAAATTCCGGCGCCAGATCGAACTGCTGCCAGACGAATGTCTGCAGGATTTCCGGGTGATCGGGCATGCGATAGAGAATCTGCGCCGTCGTTATCCGCCAATCTAGATTTTGCGTTTCCGGGGTCATGAATTCAGTCTCCGCCCTGGTGGTCCAGCGAGGGGAGCAGGTGCCGTCTTCCGCTCAGTTTGCGCCGCTTGTTTTTGGCGTAGCCAGGGTCTAGTAAACCTCCGCTTGACGTTGCGGGGCAAGAATTCCTTTTGTCACTCAAGGGCTTAGGTGGCTGCTTACGAAAAATCGGAGGCTCTGCTAAGGTCCGCTTTAAGAGGCGGGTTCCGGCCCGTGAGTGGAGAAATTCTGCTGGAGAAGAAGCCATGACGGGCTGCATGATCGGTTGGGCGCATATGCCCTTCGGCAAGCACGTGGATGACGATTACGAGTCCATGATCGTCCGGGTGGCGCGCGATGCGCTCCAGGATGCGGGCGTGCCGGCCAAGGATGTCGATGAGATTTTCGTCGGCCTGTTGAACGCCGGCATGTGCAAGCAGGAATTCCCCGGCGCACTGGTGCTTCAGGCCGATGATGACCTGCGCTACAAGCCCGCGACCCGGGTCGAGAATGCCTGCGCCACCGGCACCGCCGCGATCTATCAGGGTCTCAATGCCATCGCCGCGGGCAAGGCCCGCATCGTACTGGTCGTCGGGGTCGAGAAGATGACCCATGTGCCCGGCCCGGAGATGGGTGCGATCCTGACAAAGGGCAGTTACGTGAAGGAGGAGGCCGAGACCTACGACAGCTTCGCGGGCGTCTTCGGCCATATCGCCAATCTCTATTTCCAGCGCCATGGCGACCAGAGCCAGGCCCTGGCCCGAATCGCCGCGAAGAATCACAAGAACGGCACCGCCAATCCGCTGGCCCATATGCAGAAGGAACTCAGCTACGAGTTCTGCCTGGCGCCTTCGGAGAAGAATCCCTTCGTCGCGCCGCCGCTGAAGCGTACCGATTGCTCCTTGGTCACGGATGGGGCGGCCGCTGTCGTGCTGGCCGATGTCGAGACGGCGATGGCCATGAAGAAGGCGGTGGTGTTCCGCGCGGCCCAGCATGTCACCGATTTCTTCCCGATGAGCCGGCGCGACATGACCTTCTTCGACGGCGCGGCGCGCGCCTGGCAGCAGGCTTTCGACGAGGCGGGGGTGACTGTCGACGACCTCGATGTGGTTGAGACCCACGACTGCTTCACCATTGCCGAGCTGATGCAATACGAGGCCATGGGCCTGACCGAGCCAGGCCAGGGCTACCGGGCGATCGAGGAGGGTTGGACGGCCAAGGACGGCCGTCTGCCCGTGAACGCCTCGGGCGGGCTCAAATCCAAAGGCCATCCGATCGGCGCGACCGGCGTTTCGATGCA
>JAQCGR010000016.1 GCA_027619995.1 Pseudomonadota bacterium
CAGCGCCTTGAGACGCTTGCCTCCCAGTCGCTCGCTCAAGGCGTCGTAGAGCGGGCGCAGATAGGGTGCCAGCTTCTCTTCGAGATCGCCGGGCAGATAGCCGAGGCTTTCCCCCGCCTCGACCGCCGGGCGCGACAGCACGACCCGCCCGACCAGACCGGCGTCGAGCGCCTCGACCGCCTTGGCGATCGCCAGGTAGGTCTTGCCGGTGCCGGCAGGACCAAGCGCGAGGCACAGATTGTGCTGATCCATGGCCTCCAGCAGAACACGCTGGTTGTCGCTATAGGGCCGGACCTTGCGAATATATTTCTGGTCGCGATTGTCCTCGTCCAACGGGCTCCATTCGCGGCCCTTGGCGAACAGAGAACGCACGTTGTCCTCCACCTTTGCCTGCTGACGCGACGTTCTCTTGGCCATCAATTGCTCCTGTGAAGCTGGGGCTTGAGATTCGGTTCGCACCACGACGGCCGGCAGGGCGCCCGGAAAACTCGGGAAACCAGCCGGTCGGATCGTTCTGGGAAAGATGGAAGTCGGTCGCGAGGCGCGTGCGCAGCGGGCCATCGGGGCCGCCGCCCCCGGAAATCTCGAACCTGCCACAGCTCGATTGATACGCCGTTTCCAATCGTTTGCGCCTCGTCTTTGATAGGCGAGAGTAACCAGCCGTTCGGGCCTTGTCTCCCACTATTTGTGGTTTTAACAAAACTCTCACACAAGATGTGGCGTTTTCACGCCCTGAGACTCCCGTTTCGACTCTGCTAGACTTGGCCGGCCGAAGATCGTGAAAAAGGGATTGCACCCATGGCGGCCGTAACCTGCATCCGGAACATCGACTGGCTGATCGCCTGGGACGCCACGGCGGGCGCGCACCGCTATCTGCGCGACGGCGATCTCGCCTTCGAGGGCGATTCGATCATCCATGTCGGGGGTCGATACGGCGGCGAGGCGGCCGAGGAGATCGACGGTCGCGCGCTGATGGTCATGCCCGGCCTGGTCAATGTCCATTCCCATCCGACCAACCAGGCGCTCTACAAGGGCGTGCGCGAGGAGTTGGGCAATCCCCATCTCTACGGCACCGGACTCTACGATTTCGTCACTCTCTTCGTGCCCGACGCCGCAGCCAAGCTGGCGGCGGCCGAATACACCTATGCCGAGATGCTGACGAGCGGCATCACGACCTTCGCCGATCTGTCGATTCCCTTCGAGGGCTGGCTGGAGCTGCTGGGGCGCAGCGGCCTACGCGCCTGCGCCGCCCCCATGTTCCGGTCGGCCAACTGGAAGGTGATCGGCGGCCGCGAGCTGGAATACCTCTGGGACGAAGCGGCCGGCCACCGGCGTTTCGAGGCGGCGGTCGGGATCGTCGAGGCGGCCGAGGCCCATCCCTCCGGACGGCTCTTCGGCATGGTCTCCCCGGCGCAGATCGACACGGTCGATGCGAACCTCATGCGCGAAAGCCATGCCTTGGCGATGAAGACCGGGCGGCCCTGGCAGGTCCATGCCTCGCAAAGCGTCGTCGAGTTCTACGAGATGACGGACCGCCACGGGAAGACGCCGATCCAATGGGCGCATGATCTCGGCGTGCTCGGCCCCGGCAGTTCGCTCGGCCATGCCATCTTCATTGATGAGCATAGCTGGGTGCATTGGCCGACCCATGACGACCTGACGATCCTGGCCGAGACCGGCACGGCGGTCGCCCATTGCCCGACCGTCTTCTCGCGTTACGGCCATCAGCTTCAGGATTTCGGCCGCTATCTGCGCGCCGGCGTGACCATGGGGCTGGGCACCGACACCTTTCCCCATAACATGATCGAGGAAATGCGCACGGCCATGATCCTGGCCCGTGCCGCCGCCCAGAACATGCAGACCGTGACCACGGCTGAGATGTTCCATGCCGCTACCGTGGGCGGCGCGGACATCCTGCGGCGCGACGATATCGGCCGGCTGGCGCCCGGCGCCAAGGCCGATCTGGTGCTGGTCGATCTGGACGAACCCCTCATGCAGCCGGTCCGCGACCCCCTGCGCAACCTGATCTACACGGCGGCCGACCGGGCCATCCGCGACGTCTATGTCGGCGGCGAGAAGATGGTCGAGGAGGGCCGCTCTCTCCGCCTGGATATCGCCGATGCCGGCCGCCGCTTGCAGGTCGCGCAGACGCGCATGGCCGCCTCCGTGCCCGAGCGCGACGATCGCGGCCGGAGCCTGGACGAGGTCGCGCCGATGAGCCTGCCGCTGGGCTGAACCACCAGACCTAGAGAGTCTCCGGCCAGATCGTGCCGGGGGTCTGCCCCGTGATAGCGGCGAGTCGGCGGGCCGAGGCGCGGGACGCGGCATGGACCGCATCCTCGTCGACCCGCACGGCCCGGCCGCCGCGTAGCGCGACCTCGCCGTCTACGATCACCGTGTCCACGGTCCGGGTCCGCCCGATCAGCACCATCTCCTGGACCGGATTCAGGCCCGGATGGGATTCCCCGCGATGCTGCGACCGGATCACGATATCGGCCCGCTTGCCGACCTCCAGGCTGCCGATCCGGTCGCCCAGCCCGGCCGCCCGGGCGGCGGCGCAAGTCTGCATCTCGAACATGGCCTCCGCCGTCAGATAGCCGCCCCATTCCCGGGCCAGCAGATAGCCGACCAGCGGTCCCTCGCCGATCGTCCAGAGCTTGGCGATGTCGGAGCCGAGGGCGACATTGACCCCACGCCCGTGGAGATCGGGGATGCGCGGCGGGGTCGTCCGGCCGACGGCGTAGAACTGGTAGTTAGCCGGATGCCAGATCACGTTCATGCCGGATCCGACGATGGCCTCGACCTCGTCCTCGCGCAGGATGTTCAAATGGACATAGGTGGTGTTCTCGGCGAGCAGCCCCAGCTCGGCGAAATGCACGAAGGGATGGCGGCCCAGCCGTTCGTCCTCCCGAGCGACGCCGCCGGCCTCCAGGCTCTGATGCTGGTTCAGCACGACGCCGTGCCTATCCGCCGCTTCCTTGCCGGCCAGCAGCAGGTCGTCCGAGGCCGAGCCACTGCCATAGACCGCGACATGGCCGCGCACCAGGGCGTCGGGGTCCTCGTTGCGGCGGCATTCCCGCCCGATGACAGAAAGGCAGCGGGCGAGATCGGCGGGCGCGCGGTCGAGTTCGGCCGCCATCGCCATGCTGCCGGTCAGATCCCACAGGAAGGGATCGCCCAGCACGGCGCGGATGCCGACCGCCGTGACCGCCTCGGCCACGGCATCGGTCTCGAAAACCGTGCCGGCTTCCAGAAAACAGGTATAGCCGTTGGCCAGCATCTCCAGGCTGGCATGCTGGGCCGAGGCATATTCGTCCTCGGCCGTCATGGCGTTGAACCATTGGCCATAGGGGCTGATCCCGCTGGCCCCGCCGAGGGCGGGCTTGGACGGATCGTCGCTCATCGCGCCGCGCGTGCCATGCATGGTGACGTGGTAATGGCCGTCGATCAGGCCGGGATGGACCGGCGCGCCGCCCGCGTCGATCACCCGCCGGCCGCGCCAAGCCGCCGTGACCTCGCGCTCCGGTCCGACCGCGACGATCCGCTTCCCCTCGACCGCGATCGCGCCGGCCGGAAAGACCCGCCGTCCGCCATCCATCGTCACGACATAGCCGTTGCGGATAAGCAGATCGCAAACCGCCGGATGTGAGTTCATGAGTGTTTCCCCCCTCTATCCCAGGCCCGGATCATAGCGCCGATTCCGCCTCTCATGCGCGCTTGAGTGCGGCAGGCTGAGGGGGCAGGATTTGACTCCACTCGGCCCGGTTTGGGGGAGACGGCGGATGAGCGGCGACATGGCGCATGAAACCTGGACAATCGCCAAACCGGCGATCGAGTCCGCGGGCGGCCTGGTGGCGAGCCACCATTATCTCGCATCCGAAGTCGGCGCCGAAATGCTGCGCGCCGGCGGCAATGCCGTCGATGCCGCGATTGCCGCGGGCATGGCCATCGGCGTGGTCGAGCCCTGGATGAGCGGGCTCGGCGGCATCGGCTATCTGCTTTATCGCCCTGCCGGGGAAGACCGCGTCTGGTGCGTCGACATGAACACCCGGGCACCGGCCGGGCTCGACCCCACCGATTATGCCCTCGCCGAGGGCAGCGGCGGCGATCCCTTCGGCTGGCCCGCGGTGAAGGGCGCCCGCAACTTGGAAGGCTATGGCTCCTTCTGCGTGCCGACCTATGTCGACGGCGCGGCCGCCGCCCTCGCCCGTTTCGGCACCAAGAGCTGGGCCGAGGCTTTGGCCCCCGCCATCGACCTGGCCGAGCGCGGCATGCCCTGCGACTGGTACACGACCCTGCGCATCTGCGTCGGCGCCGCCGGCCTCGCCCGCTTCGCCGAGAGCGCGCGTATCTTCCTGCCCGGCGGCCTGCCCCCCGCCCAGGACTGGGGCGGCGAGATGAGCCGCATCGTCCAGGGCAACCTGCCGAAAACCCTGCGCCGCCTGGCCGAGGCCGGGCCACGCGATTTCTACGAGGGCGAGATTGCCGCGTCGATCCTCGCGGATGTGGCCGAGGGCGGCGGCAAGCTGGACCGGTCCGAACTGGCCGGGGTCCGGACCGAGATCGTCGAGGCCGCGCGCCTCGCCTATCGGGGCGGCACGGTCCATACCGCCTCGGGCCTCAACGCCGGGCCGTCCCTGAACCAGGCCCTGCGCCTGCTGGAGGGCGGCCTGCGCCCCGGCGGCGTGCCGGGACCGGACAGTTATGCCGCCTATGCCGACGCCCTGGCCCAAACCTATGCTTGGCGGCTGGAGCATATGGGCCATGACGGGCGGGAGGCCGCGCCGACCACCACCACCCATCTCAGCGTGGTGGACCGCGAGGGCAATCTGGTCGCCCTGACCCAGACCTTGCTGTCGATGTTCGGCAGCCGCGTCACCCTGCCGGAGACCGGCATCCTGCTGAACAATTCGATGGTGTCCTTCGACCCGCGCCCCGGCCGCCCCAATTCCATCGCGCCCGGCCGCCGACCCCTGTCGAACATGTGCCCCGCGATCGTCGAGCGCGGCGACGGGTTGCGCTTCGCGGTCGGCAGTTCCGGCGGTCGGCGGATCATGCCGGCCGTGCTGCAATACATTTCTTTCCTGAGCGATTTCGGCATGAGCGTCGACGAGGCCATCCATCAGCCGCGCATCGATTCGAGCGGCGGGGCCGCGGTCACGGTCGATAACCGCCTGGATGCGTCGATCAAGGCGCGTTTGGGTGAAGCCCGCGAAACGATTGAGGCCGTTTCTGGCGTCTATCCCAGCGTCTTCTCTTCGCCCAATATCGCCGCCCATGACCCGGCCCGGCGCTTGAACACGGCCGGCGCCTGGGTTCATTCCCCGGTCGCCGGGGTCGGGGTCGAGTGACAGAGCCGCCGCAGGCGCTCTAGTGTTTGCGACTGCGGTTCGAAGCAAGGGGGATAAGACATTGCGTTATGAAAAGGTTGCCGTCACCGGCGGCAGCGGACGGCTGGGCAGCTACGTCGTGCGCGAGTTGATGGAACATTGCGCCGTCACCGTCGTCGACTTGAAGCCGCCCCAGGCCGACACGCCCTATATCGAGGCCGATGTCTGCGATCTCGATGCCCTGCGCGCGGCCTTCAAGAGCCATGACGCGGTTGTCCATCTCGGCGCTCTCGATCTGGCGATCCCCGCCAAGCCCGAGGAATTCATGCGGGTCAACGCCATGGGCACCTGGAATGCCCTGCAAGCGGCCCATGAATGCGGTATCACCCGCTTCGTTCAATGCTCCAGCGTCGCGGCCACCGGCTGCGGCGACGCAAACAGCCAGCGTCCGAACTATCTGCCGATGGACGAGGTCCATCCGGTGGAGCCGATCCATCCCTACGGCGTCTCCAAGCGGGTCGGCGAGATCATGGCGCGCAGCTTCTCGCGCGATCACCGGCTTGAGGTCGTGGTCTTCCGCCCCGTGCTCGTCCTCTTCCCCGACGCCGTCGCCAAGGTGGCGGAGGATATCCGGGCCTCAACCGACCGACGGCTCTTCTGCTATGTCACCGCCGAAGACACGGCGCGCGGCTTCCGCCTGGCGCTGGAACTGGAAAATGTCGCCTATGAGGTCTTTTTTCTGAGCGCGTCGGACGGCAACGCGCCGGGCGATACCCTGGACGTTCTGACCGAGAGATTCGGCGCGAACCTGCACCTGCGCAAGCCCCATCTCTACGAGGAAAACCCCCGCGCCAGCGCGATCGACAACGAGCGCGCGCGCCGCGTGCTGGGTTGGGAGCCGACCTCGAACTGGCAGGAGCTTCTGGCCAAGCTGGGAAACTAGACAGTTTTTGAGAACGGCCGACAGACCCTTCGAGATGGCCCTGCGGGCCCCCTCAGGGTGAGGCCAAATACTGCTTGTCCTCATCCTGAGGAGCTCGCGCCAGCGAGCGTCTCGAAGGATGATTGGCACGACGCTCCATATTTTGGAGCATGGCAGAATGTTTTTGAGATCCGTATGACCGGCCGAAGCCGTCCAGCTGAATCTCTATTCCATCGCGATGATCTCGACCTCCATCGCCATGCCCTCGAGGCCCATATAGCGGAAGGGCACGCCGGTCGAGGCGCCGGCGGGTTCGGTGTAGCGCGCCGTGCGGATCTTCTGGTTCGAGACGATGGCATCGGCATGGGCCTCGCCCCGATAGAAGGCGTTCTGCTTGACCATATGATCCATGGTCAGGCCGAAGCCGCCGAGCACCGCTTCGACATTGTCCATGACCCGGTGGGTCTGGCCGACGATATCGTCGGGGTCGATCATCTTGCCCTGCGGGTCCTTCGAGACCTGGCCCCCGACGAAAACCATGTTTCCGCATTTCAGGCCGTGGCGATAAGGCAGATGGACGAACCAGTCCCAATGGCCTTCGGGCCATGAATACTCGCGCGGCAGGCGCTGGCCGTCCTCGCCGAGCATGGCCCAGACCTCCATCCGGACATATTCGTCATCGGGCAGCCAGGGAACCGGCAGGCCGGTCGCCACCGGCCCCGGCTCCTTGAAATAGGACGCCCGCCGGACCGCCGGGGCCTCCCAATGTCCGCCGCCGGACGGAGCCCGGTAAAGGATGTTGAACTTTACCGAATCGTCGAGATCGGCGCCGTATTCCTTCAGCACCGCCTCCAGATTTTTCATCACCTCGTCGGTCTGGGCCAGGATATCGCCCGGATGCTTCACCTTGCCATCGGCGTCACGGCTGACCTGCGCTCCGGCATAGATCATCTGGCCGCAGCGGATGCCGTGGCTGAACGGCCCGGGCAAGGCATGCATTCCGGCCGGGCGGCTGGCCGTCTTGGGCAGCTTGGAATTGTCCTCGCCCAGCATCGCGACGGCCTCGATCTCGACCATCATCTCCGGATAGGCGAGGCCGGGCAGCGGCACCATGGTGATGACCGGACCGGGATCGAAATCGACATGGCGGCCGATCCGTTCCATCAGCGCGCGCTCGTCCACATCGCCGTTGTTGACGTAGAAGGCGACCAGCTTGACCACGTCCTCCATCCCGGCATCGAGCCCGGCGAGAACGGTCTTGATATGGCCCATAACGGCCTCGGTCTGGGCGTCGAGGTCGTGGGGATGCAGGCGCAGGCCCTTGCTGTCCTTGTCGACCTGACCACCCAGGAAGATCATATTGCCGCAGCGGATGCCGTGCTTATGGCTTAGATGGATCAGCCAATCCCAATGCCCCTCCGGCCAACAATACCTGCGCTCCTGCTTGAACATCGCACCCTCCCCTCGGTCAACTCGGACCGGGACGGTAGCCGCGATATCGGCTCAATGCCAGTTCGGTATAGGCGGGGCCAGTTCGGTATAGGTGGGGCCAGTTCGGTATAGGCGAAGCGCCTATTCCGCCGGCCCGCCGAAATAGTCCCGGCTGGCCTTGCGCCAATCCGCCTGGCCTTCGGCGCCGAAGTGCGGCGCCTTTTCCAGGCGATCCTCGGTCATGTCGAGAACGACGATGTCCAGATCCTCTCCCTCGACGATGCGAAAGCGGTCGATCGGCACCACCACCGTTTCGCGGCCGAAGCCGAGGAAGCCCTCGGTCGACACGAGCGCATAGGACGTGCCGGACATGGGGTCGAGGAGGAGGTCTCGAACCTCGCCCAGATCCTCGTTCTTCAGGTTCCGCACTTCGGCGCCGAGCCAGCGGCTGGCCCAGAGGCTTTGATTCGCCCCGCCGACCGGTTGCGCACGGTCGAGGCGGGCACGCTCGGATTCCGACCAGGCCTCGATCGTTTCCGCACCTTCCTTGGCCCGCGCCTCGCGTTCGCGCTCGACGATTTCTTCCATGCGATCGACGATCTTTTCGCATTCATCATTCTGGCCGCGCGCAGCCAAAACCTTGGCCGCATTGGTCAATTCGCGCAGCTGCTTGCGAGTGGCGGCGACCGCAATGCGCGACGCTTCGTCCTCGGCGACCTCATCGTGAAACTCTCGCATTTCCTCGTAGCATTCGGTTTCGACAAAGGGCTTGGCCTCGCTCGCGAGCGCCGGACCGGCATGGGCCGACGCGCCCATGGCGAGGATCAACAGCGATCCGGCAAGAGTCCCGATTCGCCTGCGCAACTTCATCTCCGAATCGTCCTTGCTCTGAGAGCCATGGTTTCTCGCCATCGAACATTCCTCACACTGTGAATTAGCTCCCAGTGTGACCGCCGCCGCGAATTCCGCTTTGACCTATGTGAAGAGCCAGCAGCCGATTTTTAGCGCGCCGATTCGCAACCGTTGCGCCGCCGAGGCGCATGGCCCTAGTCTTTCTGCGAGGTTCAACAGGGGGAGATGATTCGATGCCGACTTTCTTCAGCAAGAAAGAGTTCGCCGACCGCCGCAAGGCGGTCTGCAAGGAACTCAAGAAGCGCGACCTGGACGGGCTGTTGATGTTCCGTCAGGAGAGCATGTACTGGCTCACCGGCTACGACACTTTCGGTTACTGCTTCTTCCAGAGCCTCTACCTCGGGGCCGATGGCAAGATGACCCTGCTGACCCGCTATCCCGATGCGATCGTGGCGCGCCAGACCTCGGTTATCGAGGATATCCGGGTCTGGACGAATCTGCCCGATGCCGATCCCACGACCGAGTTGCGCGATATCGTCGCCGAGCATGGCGGCAAGGGTGGGCGCATGGGCATCGAATACGACGCCTATGGCCTGACCGCGGCGATCTATCGCCAACTCGATGCCACGATGACCGGTTTCTGCAATCTCGAGGATGCCTCGGACCTCATCACCAAGCTGCGCCTGATCAAGAGCCCGGCCGAGATGAAGATGGCCCGGCGCGCGGGCGAACTGGCCGATCTCGCCCTGCAGGAATGCCTGCGCCTGGCCAAGCCGGGCACCAATACGGGCGAAATCCTTTCGCGCATGCAGGGTATCGTCTTCGAGAATGACGGCGATTATTCCGGCAACGAATTCATCATCGGCGCGGGCGAACGCGCCCTGGTCGGCCGCTATATCTCCGGCAGGCAGACCCTCCAAAAGACGGATCAGCTGACCATCGAATGGGCCGGGGTCTTCCGCCACTACCACGCCGCGATGATGCGCACCCTGGTGATCGGCAAGCCGTCCAAGCGTCAGCTCGATATGCACAAATGGGCCGTCGAGGCCCATCACGCCTCGGCCGAGGCGCTGAAGCCCGGCAACACCTGCGGCGATGTCTTCGCCGCCTATGCGCGGGTGCTCGACAAGAACGGCTACAAAAAGCACCGCCACACCGCGACCGGCTATTCGATGGGCACGACCTATCCGCCGTCCTGGATGGACTGGCCGATGTTCTGGGAAGGCAACCCTGTGGTCATCGAACCGGGCATGGTCTTCTTTATCCACACCCTGATCTTCGACCAGCAGCGCATGCTCGCCATGGCGCCGGGCCAGTCCTATATCGTCGGCCCCAAGGGCAACGAGCCGCTGTCGAAAATGCCGTTTGACCTGACCCCGGACTGAACCGGGGAGAAAACGCCGGACGCCCGCCTGCGCTGTTCAGATGAACATCTTGCGCAGGCGGGCGGCGGCGACGCCGAGCGCGGTGGCGGAACTCATACTTATGAGGAGCGATATCCGCCCAAACTCGGGACGCAGACGGGTTCAGCGCAGAAGCCCCTGAAGCAATCCGATGAATTGCTCCACCGCGTCGTCGAGCGCGCCGTCATTGACGATTTTGATGACATCGCCGCCCTCGACCGGAACCGCGGCCGCCCGTGCCATCCGGCCTTCGGACTCGTTGGCCGATTCCCGGCCGCGCAGCGCCATTCGACGGGCCAGCACGCCGTTCGACGCGGTGACGAGACAGATTGCCAGGTTTGGAAAGCGCCGCCGGGCCCCTCCGATCACGCCACGCGAAACATTTGCGACGACAGCGCACCCGGCTTCGAGATCGGCGACAATTTCGGCCGGGATGCCGTAGCCGAACCCATGGGCCCGCCGGGACAAGGCAAAAGCCCCCCGCGCCTGTAGCCGGTCGAAGTCTACATCTGGGACTGCGATATGGCGCTCGCCGCCGGCATCTTCCCGGCGCGTGATCCATCGACGCGGGAAACAGATTCGCGACTCTCGTTCGAAACAGCGCCGCGCCGCGTCAATCAGGCTGTCCTTGCCCGCGCCGCTGGGCCCGACGACCAGAACGAGAGTTCCGGACGGAACCGTGCCTCGTATGGGGCCGCGCGCAGAATCGTCTGGCCGCGCCATGGGTCCTCGCCCCGCGCTAAGCCCGGCCCGCGCGCGGGCTCAGGAGGACCTCGACGAGGGTGGCCCGGAAATGGTCCAGCGGCGGGGTCGGCATGCCGACGACCTTGGCGTCCTCGTCCCATTGGCGCAGACGCACCGCATCCGCCAAGCCTGCGTTCCGTTCCAGCGCTGCGATTTCCGACGTGCCCAGCGGGCCGCCCTGCAGGGCCAGGCTGCGCGTCGAGGCTTCCGACAGGCGCGCGGCATAGCCGGACGCGGTCGCACAGAGATAGCGTTTGGCGGCGACATGCAGGCGCACCGGTTCCGTCACCTCGGGCCCGAACCATTGCGCAAGATAATCGGCACCGATCTCTTCGTGGCGGTCGTCGCACCCGCGATCGGCATCGTCTTCCGCCGCGCCATCCAGAAGATGGCCGATATCGTGCAGCAGCGCCGCGGCAATGAGGGCGGTCGGCGCGCCGTGGCGCTCTGCCAGGGCGGCGCATTGCAGGGAATGGGCCGCCTCGTTGATCCGTTCCAAACCATACCAACCGCCGCCGCGCGCCTCGATCAAGGCCAGCAGACGGTCCGCGATCTCTTCAGCCCGCGTCGCCATCATGTCCTCCGCCGCTCCGCTCCAGTTGCGCGCACTCCCGCAAGCCGGGTCGCGCCGCCCGGGTCCGACCGCCTGCTCCCCGAGCATCCCTGGTCATCCTTCTGTCCCCGCAGGGGTTTCAATCAATCGGCTCGACACGTCCTCTCGGCAATTTACAGACAGAACTGGTCGCACGAACCAGTTTTTATAAAAACCCATTGATAACAGCAGGTTATGCGAAGCAATGACAAACACATGCATATGGCGTTGAAAATGAATTTCAGGAAATGGAGATGAAATCTGGCGGCGGGATCGCGGTCCGGCCGCGAAACAAGGCGATCAATAGCGACGAGCCTGGCCGCCCGATCGAATACGGCGGCGCGCGTTTCACCGGCGACCCAGTCCAGATCATCTTCGAATTCTATCGGCAGCCGATCAGGCCGGCTGGGTTTCGCCCGCCCAGGCCGCGCGGCCCGCCCGGTTGTCCATGTGGTTGACCAAGGCGGCGACGACCGCCCGGTCGTAGGCCCCGCCGATCTGGTCGAGCATGGCGGCCAGGGACCGATCGATATCTAGGGCGGGGCGATGGGCGCGCGGGCTGATCAGGGCGACGAAGGCATTCGCCACGGCGACGATCCGCGCCGTAACCAAAATCGCCTCGCCGGCCAGGCCCTCCAGTTGCCCCGCGCCGTCCCAACGTTCCTGTACCTGCCGCAGGGTTTCGACCACCGGCCCGTCGAACTCGATCCCTTCCAGCAGATCGGCGCTGGCCCGAATGCCCGCGCGCACCCGCGCAACCTCGTCCTCGGTCAGATTGTCTTCCTTCGTCAGGACCGATTCGGATACCAGGATCTTGCCCAGATTGGTCAGGCGGCCGGCTGTTTCCGCGGTCTCGGCCAGGGTCGGGGTGAGGCCCATTTCGCGCGCGACGGCCCCGGCCAACAGACCGGTGCGCCGGGAGTGCCGCGCCGCATGCGGGTCGCGCCGGTCGACGACATCGACCAAGGTGCGCACCAGTTCCTGCAAGGTGCGTTCGCGCCTTTCCCTTTCGTCCACCGCGTCGGAAATATCCTGATCCACGACCAGAACGCCGCGCGGCAGGATGGCGGATTCGGCGATCGGGATATGAAGGACCTGCCGCACCTGACGCGCATCCGCCACGCCCGTCCGGTCGACCCGCAGAACGATTCGCCCCTCGTCCAGGGCCGTGCGATTGCCGGAGAGATAGCGTTCCGCTTCGGCGGTACCGAGCAGGCTGGCCAGGGTCTTATCGAGCAGATCCGGCGGTTCCATCCGCGCAGCCTCGGCCGCGGCCTTGTTGGCGAAGCGCACCCGGCCCTCGGCATCGGCGATGAAAACGATATTGGGCTGGCTGTCCGTGACCAGCCGCGCCAGCCGTTCCAGCGCCTCGTAACGCTGGGCCAATGCGCGGTGGCGCGCCGCCGCCTCGGCCGCCCGGCGCGACGCGCCATGGCGCCAGACCGCAAAAAAGGCCACCACGATCAATCCCATCACCAGGAACAGGCCGATCGTCAGGCGGAGCAACCGGGCATCCTCGGCACCCAGGGCCTCGTCCCGCGAGACCTTGCGCACCAGCACCCAGGGCACCCGTTGAAAAGCCCGGCTGGTCACCAGAACATCCGCGCCGGAATAGTCCTGCATGGCGCCGAAGGCACCCGGTTCGCGGAGGGCGAAGGCGGCCGCCAGACCCTCCGTCGCGGCCGACAGCCGCAGGGCCAGGGCTGGCTTCCCGCCGGCCAGGGGCGAGAGATATTCCACCTGTCCGGCGCGCTCGCGCACCAGCAGAGTCTCGGCCGTGCGCACGGCCTCCCCCGGCTGGGCCAGCAGGGGGAATATTTCCCCGGCGACTTCCTTGACCCCGAGCACGCTGCCAACCCTGTCCGTCGGCCTGGACGGCGAAGACCGGCACCATGAAGGCCATGACCGGCCTGCCCTCGGGGCCGCGACGCAGGTCGAAAATAGCCGTCTCGCCCTTCTCCGCGGTCGCGACGAAAGCGCCGAGTTCTCCGCCGAGCGACGGAAAGCCATCGGTCGCCGCAACCGGTGCACCCGTCGGATCGAGCAGGGCGAGACCGCCGCCCATCCGCTCGACATTCGCGGGCACGGCCCGGCCGCTCCGGGCGGGCAGGAACCCGCCCCTTTCGGCGATCACCGCCAGCAGGGTTTCGAGATAGGCAATCTGGCCAAGCGCATCGGTCGCGCTCTCGCCCTCGTCGCCCGCGGCCCGTATTTCAGTCAGATAGATTTGAAGCGCGGCATTCTGGGCCAGGCCTTCAAGGGTCGCGAATTGGTCGTCCAGCCATCGGTTGACCGCATCGAATCGGCCATCGGCGACGATCGACAGGCGAACCTGCCACTCCCGCAATGCGCGCGCCTTCTCGCCCTCGGCGAATTGCACGATCGCCATCACCCCGACCGCCAAGGCGACCATGACCGCAAGGCCCAGCACGAGCATTCCGCCTGCCGCGCGGAGCCTGGAAATCGTGGATCGGGTCGGGGAACTATCCATATCGCAACCGTTATCGGAGAGCGCGGCGCCAGGGCCGTCGCGCAACTAGATTGGTCGCAAGAAAAAATACCCTGTAAAACTTTCGCGATAATGAACGGATATTCCTTCGCTTGGGTCTTCACGTCCGCCTTCGCCCGTTTCGCCGGGGCGGTCGTCGCCCTTTCCCTGGGCGCTCTCGCCTATCTCGCCTGGACCGGCGCCGAAGGGATGGTCTGGCCGCTCGCCCCGCTGGTCCTGGGCATCGGCGCCCTGCTGATCCTGTCCCGGTCTGGCGGGGCGCGATCACGGGGCGAAAGCGCAACCGTCGCGCAGCTGGAACGCAGCGTCGCGGCTCTGGAAGAACTGGTCCTGCGCGACCCGGCGACCGGGCTCTACAACCGCCGCGCCCTGTTCGAACGCCTGGCGGAGGAAACCTTGCGCGCCATCCGTCACGACGAAGGATTCGCGGTCGTCATGCTGGACATTGACCGCTTCAAGAAGGTCAACGACAGCTACGGCCATGCCGTCGGCGACGCCGTGATCTTCGCCATCGCCGCCCATCTCGGGGACCATATTCGCGGCTCGGACCTCGTCGCCCGCTACGGCGGCGAGGAATTCGTCCTGCTTTTGCCACGGACCGGACCGGCGGGCGCCGCGACGATTGCCGAGCGTATCCGGCATGCTATCGCAGCCGCGCCGATCCCGGTCGACGGCGAAGAATCGGTCCAGCTGACAGTCAGTGCGGGCATAGCCACCTATCCTAAGGATGGTGCGGAGGGCGAAGCCGTGCTGGCCGCGGCCGACAAGGCGCTCTACGCCGCGAAACGGGCCGGACGCAATCGAATAGGCATTGCGCAAGCCGCGGACGGGCCCGCTTTGTAGAAATACCAATTTGGTATGAATTTCAGAGCGTTGGGGAATTGACATTGCACGCGACCTCACGCATTTTCAGTCTGAGATGCGGGGGGGCGGCTCCGCCGAAGATTCGATCAATCGGAACGGGGCTGAATTTCAGCATGGCGGCAGAGAATCGCAGCGCACACAGGCGCTGGACCAGGCTTATTTTGAGTCCAACCGTTCTGCGGACAGCATTGCTTAGCTCTGCCGTGCTTTTGGGGGCAACCGCCGTATCCGGCCTGCCGGCCCCGGCCGGCCCGACCCAATCCGGTCTCGTGCATCAATTGGCGTCCGTTGGCGCGATCGCCCTACCCGGCGCCATCCTGCCGCGCAGGGCCGACGACATGGGACCCGAAGCCCTTGGCGGCGTCGCAGCCCCGTTTTTTCTGCCCCCCGACTGGAAACCCATGGAGGGTTCCGACGAAACCCCGGGCGTGCCCGGGCTTCATCGCCTGACGCTTGAGATCAAGCCCGGCGACACCCTGATGAATTTGCTGGTCAAGAAGGGCGTGCCGCGAAACGACGCCCATCAGGCGATCTCCGTCCTCTCCGATGTCTACGATCCGCGGCAAATCCGCCCGGGACAGGAACTGACCCTCACCTTCGGGCCTGGCGGATTCGATTTGGGAGCCTTCCAGGCCGCCTCCGTCAACATCAGCTATGACAGCACGATCGAAGTCCGGCGCGAGGCCGAAGGCTTCACCGCCGATACGATCGTCAAGCCTCTCGTCACCAAACCGGCCCGTGCGGACGGCCGCATCGATTCGAGCCTGATGCAGGCGGGGATCGACGTCGGGGTCTCGGCTGCGGTGATGATCGAGATGATCCGCGCCTATAGCTTTGATGTCGACTTCCAGCGCGACATCCAGAAAGGCGACAGCTTTGAGGTGATGTACGAGCGTCTGTTCGACGGGGACGGCGCCCATGTCCATGACGGCGCGGTCCGTTACGCGGCGCTGACCCTATCGGGCAAGACCTATCGCCTCTATCAGTTCGAGGCCGAGGACGGCACCGTCGATTACTTCAACGAAAAGGGCGCGAGCGTCCGCAAGGCCCTGATGCGCACCCCGGTCGACGGCGCGCGCATTTCCTCGGGCTTCGGCAAACGTCGCCACCCGATCCTGGG
This sequence comes from Pseudomonadota bacterium, assembly GCA_027619995.1. Taxonomy (GTDB): domain Bacteria; phylum Pseudomonadota; class Alphaproteobacteria; order CADEGL01; family CADEGL01; genus JABIRQ01. Next base: position 15,768 of record JAQCGR010000016.1, read on the forward strand.
CTACACCAAGATGCACAAGGGCACCGATTTCGCCGCGCCCTCGGGTACCCCGATCATGGCCGCCGGCGACGGCGTGGTTGAGAAAGCCGGCCGCAACGGCGGCTACGGCAATTACGTCCGCATCCGCCATAGCGGCACCTACAAGACGGCTTATGCCCATCTCAGCAAATTCGCCAAAGGCGTGCGCGCGGGCAGCCGTATCCGCCAGGGCGATATCATCGGCTATGTCGGAACCACGGGGCGCTCGACCGGCCCGCATCTGCACTACGAAGTCCATTTGGACGGCAAGCAGATCAACCCGCTGAACGTGCGCATGCCGTCGGGCCGCACCTTGGCCGGCGCAGAATTGAAGCAGTTCCTGGCACAGCGCGAGGAATTGGATCTCGATTTCGCGACCCTGACCCCACTATCCAAGATGGCAGGAAACTAAGCCGCAAAGCGCGCGGCCCAGTTTCCCGTGTCGTCCCCGATTTCGATTAGGCAGCTGCGGCCCGCACCCGCTCGCCGTTGACGATGAGTCCGTCCGGCCCGGCGGAGACATCCGCGACCTCGCCATCGAGCAGCCGGCCTTCCAGGATCATCGACGCCAACGGGTTCTGCAGCTGGCGCTGGATCACCCGCTTGAGCGGCCGGGCGCCATAGGCCGGGTCGTAACCCGCATCGGCCAACCAGGCCAGGGCATCGGCGTCGACCTCCAACCCGATGCCGCGATCGGCCAGCAGGTGGCGCAACCGGGCCAGCTGGATATCGACGATGCCGGTCATCTGGTCCCGCGTCAGGCGATGGAACAGCAGGATCTCGTCGAGCCGATTCAGGAATTCCGGGCGGAATGCGCTGCGCACGGCCGCCATCACTAACTCCCGCACCGCGCCGCTATCCTCGCCCTCCGGCTGCTCTGCCAAGGCTTCGCTGCCCAGGTTCGAGGTCATGATGATCAAGGTGTTGCGGAAATCCACGGTGCGGCCCTGACCGTCGGTCAGCCGGCCGTCGTCGAGCACCTGGAGCAGCACATTGAAGACGTCCGGATGGGCCTTTTCGACCTCGTCGAACAGAATGACCTGATAGGGACGCCGGCGCACAGCCTCGGTCAGCGAGCCGCCTTCCTCATAGCCGACATAGCCGGGCGGCGCACCGATCAGACGCGCGACCGCATGCTTCTCCATGAATTCCGACATGTCGACGCGCACCATCGCGCTCTCGTCGTCGAACAGAAATTCCGCCAGGGCCTTGCTCAATTCGGTCTTGCCCACGCCGGTCGGGCCAAGGAACAGAAACGACCCGAGAGGCCGGTTCGGGTCCTGTAACCCGGCGCGCGCGCGACGCACGGCGTTGGAAACGGCCCCGATGGCCTCGCGCTGGCCGATCACCCGGCCGCCGATCACATCCTCCATCCGTAACAGCTTGTCGCGTTCGCCCTCGAGCATCTTCTCGACCGGCACGCCAGTCCAGCGCCCAACGACGGCCGCGATATCGGCATCGGTCACTTCTTCCTTGAGCACGCCGTCATTGCCGATTGACTCGGCGTCGCGCAGGCGGCGCTCGAGGTCAGGAACGACGCCATAGGCCAACTCGCCCGCACGTTCCAATGCACCTTCGCGCTGGGCGATCTCAAGTTCGTTCCGCGCCTGGTCCAGCTGTTCCTTGATGCGCTGCGCGCCGGCGAGCTTTTCCTTCTCCGACTGCCAGAGTTCGGTCTGATCCGCCGAGCGCTTTTCGAGCTCCTCGATTTCCTCGTCGAGCTTGGCAAGGCGATCCTTCGACGCGTCGTCGGTTTCCTTCTTCAGAGCCTCGCGCTCGATCTTGAGCTGGATGATCCGCCGGTCGAGTTCGTCCAGGGCCTCCGGCTTGGAATCGACTTCCATGCGCAGGCGGCTGGCCGCTTCATCCATCAGATCGATGGCCTTGTCGGGCAGGAAGCGGTCGGTGATATAGCGGTTGGCCAGCGTTGCCGCCGCCACGATCGCCGCATCCTGAATGCGCACGCCGTGATGCAGCTCGTATTTCTCCTTCAGGCCGCGAAGGATAGACACCGTGTCCTCGACCGTCGGCTCCGAGACGAAAACCGTCTGGAACCGCCGGGCCAGGGCGGCGTCCTTCTCGATCCGCTTGCGATACTCGTCGAGGGTCGTGGCACCGACGCAATGCAACTCGCCGCGCGCCAAGGCGGGCTTGAGCATGTTGGAGGCATCCATGGCGCCTTCCGCCGCCCCCGCGCCGACCAGGGTGTGCAACTCGTCGATGAACAGGACGACCTCGCCCGCCGCCGCCGAGACTTCCTGCAACACAGCCTTCAGACGCTCCTCGAACTCGCCACGGAACTTCGCGCCGGCGATCAGAGCGGCCAGATCGAGCACCAGAAGTCGCTTCTCGCGCAGGCTTTCGGGCACGTCGCCGTTGACGATGCGCAAGGCCAGCCCCTCGACGATCGCCGTCTTGCCAACCCCGGGCTCGCCGATCAGAACCGGGTTGTTCTTGGTCCGGCGGGACAGGACTTGGATCGTCCGGCGGATCTCCTCGTCCCGGCCGATGACCGGATCGAGCTTGCCCTCGCGGGCCTGCTCGGTCAGGTCGCGGGTGTATTTCTTGAGTGCCTCATAATGTTCCTCCGCCGAGGCGCTGTCAGCCTTGCGCCCCTTGCGGACATCCTCGATCGCGCCATTGATGCTCTGCGGCGTCACGCCGGCCTCGGACAGGGCATCGGCGGCCCGCGTCCCGGACGCGAGAGCCAGGGCGAGCAGCAGCCGCTCGGCCGTGACGAAGCTATCGCCGGCCTTGTTCGCGATTTCCTTGGCGGATTCGAAGAGTCGCGCCAGCTCGGGCGAGAGATAGATCTGCCCGGCGCCCTCCCCTTCGACCTTGGGCTGCTTGGCCAGGGCCGCGTCGACCGTCGCCATGGCCCGGGCCGGATCGCCGCCGGCGGCGCGAATAAGATTCGCCGCCAACCCGTCCGTATCCTCAAGCAGGGCCTTGAGCAGATGCTCCGGCGTCAGACGCTGATGGCCGCTCCGCACGGCGAGGCCCTGGGCAGCCTGGACAAAACCGCGTGCGCGGTCGGTGTAGTTCTCGAATTCCATCTTCTGTAACCCTCCTCAATTATCCCCCTCTGAGAGGCAGGATGAAAGGCGGACCCTCTGCGAGGCATCCATCTTGCTATATGGCGACGCTTGCGCCGCCCGCAAGAGCAGGGTTACAGGCCGGCGCCACGATTCGTGGCGCGCGGGATGGGTCAGATGGCTGGTTGCGACGGGCCGGACCCGTCAGACGTTCGGCTGCTCATCGCCGCCGCGGTCGCCATAATCGTCGTCATCGTCGTCGTCGTTCTGAGGATTCTCGCCGTCCTCGTCATACTCGACATCGTCGTTCCGCACCTGCCGACGAGGAGCCCCGTTGCCGTTCGGATTGTTGCGATTCTGCGCATCTTCGGCCGCGGCCATGATGCGGTAATAGTGCTCCGCATGCTGAAAGAGATTCTCGGCGGTGATGCGATCGCCAGCGGATTGGGCATCCCGCGCAAGGGCCTGGTATTTCTCGAACACCTGGACCGCGTTACCGCGAATACGCCCATTCGGTCCATTCGAATCGAAGGTGTTGTTCCTCGGACTCGAACTGCGGTTACGGCTGTTTCCACGGCCGCGACCTCTCTTTGGGTTATTGCCTTGTCTCATAGCTCCTTCACTTCAGCTTGCACTGAGGGAGCGCGCCCGTTGGACGGCGCATACGCACGTTCGACCAAGTGGTCCACTGCGCGCGAAAGTGCGATTCGGGAGTTAACGACGGCGCAAGAGCGCCGCGTCTCATGGGGAGATGTAGCAGAAAGAATCATCCGGCGCCAACAGTTTCCGGGTCGATTCCCGAAGCCGGACCAATCCAGTCGGCCCGCGTTGCAAGCAGGCAACGCGGCCGTCCCGCCAGATCCGCCGCGATCCGTTCGACGGCCAGTCCCGCATCCTCGGTCATGGTGCGAAGCGCGCCGTCCTGCCCCGCGCCGAACTCCATCGCCATCAGCCCGGCCGGGGCCAGCAGACCCGCTGCCTGGGGCAGAATCGCCCGGTAGCAGTCGAGCCCGTCCGCGCCCCCATCGAGAGCGAGGCGGGGGTCGTGTTCGGCCACGTCCGGGGCCAGAGCGGCGATGGCATCCGAAGGGATATAGGGCGGATTCGCGATCACCGCGTCGTATCGGCACCCGGCGAGGCCCGAGGCCCAGTCGCCGACGACGAACCCGACCCGCTCATCGAGGCCCAGCCGCCTTGCGTTGCGGCGCGCCAGGGCAACCGCTTCGGGGCTCGCATCCAGACCGAGACCCTGGGCGGCGGGCAATTCGGACAACAAGGCCAGCAGCAGACAGCCGCTGCCCGTGCCCAGGTCCAGGATGCGCCAGGGCCTCGTCCGGTCGCCAAGCCGATCGAGGACGGCTTCGACCAAGATTTCGCTATCCGGACGCGGGTCGAGAACGGCGGGTCCGATCTCGAATTCCAGGCTCCAGAACTCGCGCCGCTTCAGGATGCGCGCGACCGGCTCGCCCGCCGCGCGGCGGCGGATCAGGGATTCGAGAACATCGCGGCCGCCCGCTCCAACCGACGCCTCGGGCCGCAGAAAGGGGGTTTCCGGCGCCAGGCCCAGGGCATGGGCGGCGAGGATTCGGGCGTCGAGCCGGGCGCTCTCGATACCCGCCGATGCCAGCTCCGCCGCGGCATCCGCCACCAGCCGGCCCAGGGTTTCGGGCGCGCCGTCCGCCGCTGCGGTCATGGCCGTCATCCGGGCATCGTCACGTCAGGGTCGCCAGGCGCGCCGCCTGGTCCTCGGTGACAAGGGCGTCGATGACCTCGTCCAGGCCCTCGCCCGCGATGACCCGGTCGAGCTTGTGCAGGGTCAGCCCGATCCGATGATCGGTCACCCGGCCCTGTGGGAAATTATAGGTTCGGATGCGCTCCGACCGGTCGCCGGTCCCGACCTGGCCGCGGCGATCGGCAGACCGCTCGGCATCGGCCTTCGCCTGCTCGAAGTCGTAGATGCGCGCGCGCAGGACCTTGAGCGCCTTGGCCTTGTTCTTGTGCTGCGACTTTTCGTCCTGCTGGGACACGACGATCCCGGTCGGTAGATGGGTGATGCGCACCGCGCTGTCGGTCGTGTTGACCGACTGGCCGCCGGGACCGGAGGCGCGGAAGACATCGATGCGGAGATCCTTGTCCTCGATATCGACCTCGACATCTTCGGGCTCGGCCATGATCGCCACCGTCGCCGTTGATGTATGGATGCGTCCGCCCGATTCGGTCTCCGGCACGCGCTGCACGCGATGAACGCCCGATTCGAACTTGAGCCGCCCGAAAACGTCATGGCCGCGGATTGCGGCGATGCCTTCCTTCAGCCCGCCGATCCCCGATTCGCTGAGGCTGATCATCTCGAACTTCCAGCCGCGATTCTCGGCATAGCGCTGGTACATGCGCAGCAATTCGCCGCCGAAGAGCCCGGCTTCGTCGCCCCCGGCGCCGGCCCGGATCTCGAGAATGACATTCTTCTCGTCGTTCTCCGGCTTTGGCAGCAGGAGGAGTTTCAGCTCGTGCTCCAGGTCCGGCAGGCGCTCCTTGAGGGTGTAGAACTCGGCTTCGGCGAGACGCTTGAGATCCCCGTCGCCGCCGGCGTCGGTCATGATCTCGGCCAGATCGGCAAGTTCCGAGCGGCCGGCCTCCAACTCGCGGATACGCTCCACGATCGGATTCAGCTCGGCATATTCCTTCGACAGCTTGGCGTAGGCGCCCGGTTCACTGGCCGCGTCCCCGGCCATGAGGTGAGCAAGCTCCTCGAAGCGGGCAACCAACCGTTGCAGATTGTCGTCCAGATTCATGACTTTGCCTGTTTGCCTTGGGCCTGTTTGCCTCGGGCCTGAATGCCTTGGGCTGTTCGCCTGGGGGCCTGCTCGCTTTCCACCTGCGTCCTGGCCACTGGACCGAGATGGCCCGCCGTCGAAGCTAGCGAAAGCGTGTGAGATAGTCCTGCAGCGCGCTCAGGGCGACCTGTTCCTGTTCGCCGCTGTCGAGATCGCGAACGGTGGCGGCGCCCGCCGCCAACTCGTCCTCCCCCAAGAGGACAGCGGCGCGCGCGCCGATCTTGTTGGCGCGTTTCATGCGCCGCTGAAGATTCCCGCGAAAACCGAGGTCGACCGCCAAGCCGGCCCCGCGCAGACGATGCGCCAGGGGTAGAGCGGCCGCAATCGCCGCCTCGCCGATCGGGATCATCGCGATCGGGCGCGGCGCTGGCTCGGGCGCGCCCGTCAGCATGGCAAGGCGTTCGATGCCGCCGGCCCAGCCGACCCCCGGTGTGGCCGGTCCGCCCATGGTCGAGACGAGTCCGTCATACCGCCCGCCCGCGAGGACAGCGCCCTGGGCACCCAGATCCGTCGTCGTGAACTCGAAGGCCGTATGGCAGTAATAGTCGAGCCCGCGCACCAGGCGCTGATTTTGGACATAGGCGATGCCGAGGGCGTCGAGTCCGCCAAGGACGGCGCCGAAGAAGTCGCGGGATTCGGCGTTGAGGTGATCGCCGTATTGCGGCGCGCCCTCGACGATGCGGCGGTCGCCTTCATTCTTGGAATCGAGGATGCGCAGGGGGTTGCGGTCGAGCCGGTCGCGGCTTTCCTCGCTCAGCGCGCTCTTATGGTCCGAAAGATACTCGACCAGCGCATCGCGATAGGCGCCACGGCTTTCCGCGTCGCCCAGGGTGTTGATTTCCAGGGTCGTGCGGTCCAGCACGCCGAGCGCCTCGAGGATCTGGGCGCCAACGGCGATCACCTCGATATCGCCCAACGGCTCGGCCACGCCCATCAACTCTATATCGATCTGGTGGAACTGGCGCAGACGGCCCTTCTGCGGCCGCTCGTAGCGGAACATCGGCCCGGTGATGAAAACCTTGAGCGGCAGGTCCTGGGTCAGACCGCCCGAAATCAGCGCCCGCGCCACCCCGGCCGTCGCCTCGGGTCGCAGGGTGATCCGCTCGCCTCCGCGATCCTCGAAGGTATACATCTCCTTGGTGACGACATCCGAGGTCTCGCCCAGGGTGCGTTGGAAAACCTCGGTGAATTCGAAGATCGGCAGGGACATCTCGCCATAGCCCGCGCGCGCGGCGACGGCGCGCGCCGTCTCCACCACGCGGCGATGGCCGCGATATTCTTCGGGCAACAGATCGTGGGTGCCGCGAACCGGCTGCAGCCCGGCCAAATGGACGCTCCTTGGAAACGGGTTGTCGAAACTCTCTGGCGAAAACTTCTCGGAACGAAGCCTATTCAGCGGCTGCGCTGGCCTCGGCGGCCGTCGCAGCCTCGATCTCGGCGGCCTTGTTTTCGACCAGTTCCACCAGATGATCGACGATATTGCCTTCGCGCAGCACGTGATGCTTCTCGCCGTTCAGATAGACTTGATGGCTGTCATTGCCGCCGCCGGTGAAGCCGATATCGGTCTCGCGCGCCTCGCCCGGGCCGTTCACCACGCAACCGATCACCGACAGGGTCATCGGCGTGCTGATATGGGCTAGGCGCTTCTCCAGTTCCACCACCGTGTCGATCACAATGAAATTCTGCCGCGCGCAGGACGGGCAGGAGATCACGTTCACCCCGCGATGGCGGAGGCCGAGAGCCTTGAGCATGTCGAACCCGACATGAATTTCCTCGACCGGTTCGGCCGAGAGCGAAACCCGAATCGTGTCCCCGATGCCGGCCCAGAGCAGCGAGCCGATGCCGATCGACGACTTGATCGTGCCCGAGCGCAGGCCACCGGCCTCCGTCACCCCGAGATGCAGCGGATAGTCGCAGGCCTCAGCGAGGCCGTGATAGGCCGCGACCGCGAGGAAGACATCGGACGCCTTGCAGCTGATCTTGAACTCGAAGAAATCGTTGTCCTCGAGGATGCGGATATGGTTCAGCGCGCTCTCGACCATCGCCTCCGGGCAGGGCTCGCCGTAACGTTCAAGCAGCTCGCGCTCCAGGCTGCCGGCATTGACGCCGATGCGCATGGAGCAATTGTTGTCCTTCGCCGCCTGGATGACATCGCGCACCCGATCGGCCTTGCCGATATTGCCCGGGTTGATGCGCAGGCAGGCCGCACCGGCCTCCGCCGCCTCGATGCCGCGCTTGTAGTGAAAATGAATGTCCGCGACGATCGGCACCGTCACCTCGCGCACGATCTCGCGCAGGGCCTTCGACGAAGCCTCGTCCGGCACGGAGACGCGGACGATATCCGCACCCGCCGCTTCCAGGCCTTGAATCTGCTCGATCGTACCGCGCACATCGGTCGTCCGCGTGTTCGTCATCGACTGGACGGTGATCGGCGCATCGCCGCCCACCGGCACGGAGCCGACATGGATCTGGCGCGACTTGCGCCGTTGGATTTCTCGATAGGGGCGGACACTCATCACTGCACCGTCATTCTCATGAATTGGCATCGCCATATCGTGGCGTCGTCATGGACCCGATTTCCCGGTTCCTCCGAGGCGGACCGGAAACGGCCGGGCGCTCGACACGAACATGGGTCATGGCGCGCCGTGAGGCTAGTCCTCTGCTGCGATCGCCGCCGGACCGGGTTCCTGCAATAGAGACCCGACATCGAGCGGTACGCCGCGCCGAACGGCGCCCACGGCGCCAAGCGCGTTCAGACGCTTGCCGTCCACCGTCACAATCAAGGCGCCGGCCTTCCCGGTTGTCAGCGACAATCCGTCCTCGGCCGGCACATAGTAGCGGTCGCCGCCATGGAGGATCTGGGTGAAGATCGCCTGGTTGGTCCGGCTGCGGACCTGAATCCAGTTTTCTTCCGTCGCTTCGAGAACTATCCGGGCCGGGCCGTCCGTTGCACCGTATTCGCGCGCGCCGGGCCCCGGCGTCGCGCCTTCATCCTGTCCCGCGGCCACCGCCGCCGATGGGAGCGACGCAGCCTGCACCGCGACATCGCCGCCCACGGGCGGCGCCGGCGGGGCGGGGGGCGCAGCCGTATCCGCAGCCGCTTCGTCGCCCAGCATGGCCGCCACGACCGGGTTGACCGCCTCGCGCTGGATCGCGGGCGGCTCGCTAACGGGAATG
>JAQCGR010000017.1 GCA_027619995.1 Pseudomonadota bacterium
TCCAAGATGAGCCAGATCCTCCGTTATGAAACAGGCTCAGTGGTCCCAAATATTTTGATGACGGACAGCCTTGCGTTTCGATTGGCGCGGCGGCGATCTCGAGTTTCGGACGCTTTCGGCCTTGGGACGGCTCTACGCGGAGAGCGGCCAATTCACGCAGGCCCTGGCGCGCCTGCGTGACGCCGCGACCTATTTCCCCGGCCATCCCGGGGCCCTCGCTGTGACCGAGAAGATTGGCGAAATTTTCGCCGCGCTCTTCCTCGACGGCGCCGCCGCCGCCATGCCGCCTGTCGCCGCCTTGGCGTTGTTCAACGAGTATCGCGAATTGACGCCCCCCGGTGTGAAGGGAGAGCGCATGGTCTTTGCCCTCGCTGAACGCCTTATGGCGGCCGATCTTCTGGATCAGGCTGGCACCCTGCTCGATCACCAGGTGCGCTTTCGGCTGGCGGGCGGGGAGCGTGCTCGGGCCGGGGCGGTCCTGGCGGAGGTCCGCCTCGCCCAGGGCCGGGCGGATGAAGCGCTCGCCGCCCTGCGCACGAGCGCCGCGCCCGCGTTGGCCAGCCATCTGGTCGACCGCCGGCTCCGGCTTGAAGCGCGCGCCTTGCTCGACGTCGGAAACACCGTGAAGGCCAGGGCGCTGTTGATCGGCGATCAGTCCGAAGAGGCGGAAGCTCTGCGCGCCGAGATTGCCTGGCGTGCGCTGGATTGGCCCGCCGCCGCCGCGGCCTATTCGCGTCTGATCAAATTGGCCCCGGCCGGCGCGCCGCTGGATCGTCTCCTGGCATACCGTGTCTTGCGCCGCGCCGTCGCGCTGGGGATGGCGGGACAGCGCGGCGATTTGCGCGCCCATGTCGCGGAATGGGGCAATCCAATGGCCAAAACATCCTATGGCGACGAATTCGCGGCCGTCGCGGAAGGAATCGGAGGCGACGAGAGAAACTACCGCAGCCTGACGGAAAACCTCGGGGCGGTGACCGCCCTGCGCAGGTCGATCGGCTCCACCGGTGCAGCGGGGGAGCAGACGGCGCTCAGGTGAGCGGCGGCTCGTAATAGCTCGGCGGGAAACCCGCAAGGTCCCGGGCAGGGCGGTTGAAGGGCGGTTTCAGCGCACCGCGAAAATGGCGCGCGACGAGCCCGCGCCAGGTTTCCACCGGCTCCAGTCCGCGTTCAGCGCAAAGATGTTCGAACCACCTTCGCCCGGCGGCGACATGGGCGATCTCCTCCTCGTAAATGACGCGCAGGAGGGCGGCGCCCTCTTCGTCCTCGGCGCGTTCCAACCGGACGATCATCGCGGGGGTCACGTCCAGGCCACGCGCCTCCAGCACCATCGGGACGATGGCCAGGCGGGCAAGCGGATCATGGGCCGTCTCCATCGATGCTTCCCATAAGCCGTCATGGGCCGGCAGATCGCCATAGGCCGCGTCCAACGCGCCGAGCCGGGCCGAGAGCATCTGAAAATGACGGGCCTCGTCATCCGCGACCTTGACCCAATCCTCGGCAAAGGCGCGTGGGAAGAGCCCGGCAAAGCGCGCCACAATGTCCCAGGCGAGATCGATGGCGTTCAATTCGATATGCGCCAAGGCGTGATAGAGGGCGACGCGACCGGCCACGCCCCGGCCCAGCTTACGCTTGGGAACATTGCGCGGCGCCATCAGTTGCGGGCGCTCGGGTCGTGCAGGCCGGTCGGGCGGCACGGCCGCGCCGATGCTGTCGATTCGGTCGGCAAACCAATCGGCGGCGACTGCGCGGCCGAGCGCCGCTTTTGCCAAGGGGTCGGCGGTCGTCAATACCGCGCAGGCGCGGGTGGCCAGTCCTGGCCCGTCCAGGGGAGCATGCGCCGTCATCGGCCTTTGACAGTGCCGGTGCGGCGCGACAGGGTTCGGCCGACGCCATCGGTTTCAATCATGCCCAAATCACCCAAGGAGACTCCCTTCATGAAATTCGCAATGCTTGCCAAGGTGACCCCGTATGGCGCCCAGAACCGCGAGGAGCGCGGCCGTCGCGCGTTGGAAAACGCAACCCGGCTGGGTTTGAAAATCGAGTGTCTCTACTACACCGGCGGCCCGTACGATCTGGTCGAGATCCTGGAGGGCCCCAACTGGGAGGCGGCCTATGCCCAGGCCATGTGGTTCAAGAAACAAGGCTATGGCGAAATGATCGTCATGCCCTGTGTCGATGGCGAGACCAACGCCCGCATCGACGCCGAGAACGTCTGATCTTTCGGTCGACGCGGGCGGTCGACGCGGGCGGTCGGCCGGGTGCCTAGAGCGCCCGTGCCGCCGCCAGGACCTCCTCGACATGGTCCTTCACCTTGACCTTGCGCCAGACGTTGCGGATGACGCCCTTCTCGTCGATCAGGAAGGTCGAGCGCTGGATGCCCATGCTTTTCTTGCCGTACATGTTCTTCTCGACCCAGACGCCATAGGCCTCGCAGACTGCGCCGTCTTCGTCCGATGCCAGGGCGAAGGGCAGATCGTACTTGGCCTTGAACTTGTCATGCTTGGCGACGGTGTCGCGGGAGACACCGACGATTTCCGCATCGACTTTCGAGAAATCGGGCAGGTTGTCGCGAAACCCGCAGGCTTCCGTCGTGCAGCCGGGCGTGTCGTCGCGCGGATAGAAATAGAGCACGACCTTGCGACCCTTGAGGGCTTTGAGAGAGAGCTTGCCGCCTCCATCGGTCGCCATCGTGAAATCCGGGGCCTTGTCGCCGACATCAACCGTCATGTCCGTGTCTCCTCGCTGCTATTTTCCTCCGCCGTTTCCGGCGGCAGCGCCGCCGCCGGTTCGGCGAGGATCTCCTCGTAAACGGCACGGGCGCGCACCGATGCATCTTCCAGCGCGTCCCGCAATTCCTCGAAGCTAGCCATTCCGGCGAACCGGGCAAGGGCCCTACGCTGACCCTCGGGAGCGCCGCCTTCGTCGAAGACGCCAGCCACCGTCAGGCGCAGCATCGCCTGGACCTTCTGCCAAAGGACGAGGGCGCCGGTCAGGGTGGCAACCGCTTCCGCCGGAAGAATTTCCGATTGCCCGATCGACGACAGGGCCTCCCGCGTATTCGGATGGAGCACCTTATCGTCTTCGGGCGCGTGGCGAAGCTGAAGATACTGACAGACGAATTCGATATCGACCAATCCGCCAGGCCGATACTTGGCATCCCATGGCGACTGGCCCGGATACTCGTTTTCGATGCGTTCGCGCATTGTCGCGATGTCGCGCAGCAGTTGGTCAAGATCGCGGGCCTCGGTCAGCGCTTCGTGGATCGCGGCTTCGGTCGCACGGCCGAGGGCGTCAGGGCCGCAGATAACCCGAGCCCGGGTCAGGGCCATTTTTTCCCAGGTCCAGGCCGATTCACGATGGTAGCGTGTGAAGGCGCCGAGGCTTGACGCGATCGGCCCCTTATTACCCGACGGTCGCAGGCGCATGTCCACTTCATAGAGGCGTCCTTCGCCCGTGAGAGCGGTCACGGCGTTGAGGAAACGTTGGCTCAACCGCGCATAATAGTGGGCGGCGGTCAGCGGCTTCGGGCCGTCCGATGCTTCGCCGTCCTCCAGCGCGTCATAGACGAAGAGCAGGTCGAGATCGGAGGTCATCGTCATCTCGCGGCTGCCCAGCCTGCCCATCGCGACGACCGAGATGCCCCCGTCGGGAAACATGCCGTGGCTGACGGCGAATTCCTGGGCCACGCGGGGTAGCAGGGCGCTTAGGACCGTATCGGCGACATCACTCAGCGCACGGCCTGCCGCATCTGCTTCGACGCGGGCGCGCATCATCTGCACGCCGACCCGGAATTTGAAGTCGTTAGTCCAACGCCGGGTCAGATCCAGCACATCCTGAAAATCCCTGGCCTGACTCAAGGCCTCTTCCAGGTCCGTCGCGAGGCCCGCCCGGTCCGGCAGGGGGTCATAGAACTCGCCGCTCAGGACGGCATCCAGCACGGCGACATTCTGGCTCAGATGGTCCGCCAGGCGCGGGGCATCGCCCATGATTTCCGTCACGAGGCGAAGCAGGTCCGGATTGGCGTAGAACAACGAGAAGAGCTGCACCCCCGCGGGCAGACGCGAGAGGAACTCGTCGAATTTCGCAAAGGCCACGTTCGGGTTCGCCGTCCCGGCCATGGCCTCCAGAAGGGTGGGGGTGAGTTCGGTCAGCAGTTCGTGGGCCCGCTGGCTGCGCGTCGCCCGGTAGCGGCCGTGATGCCAGGCGCGAACGAGGGAGGAGACCGGCTCGGGATCGGCGAAGCCAAGTTCGCGGATGGTTTCCAGGGTTTCCGGGTCGTGGTCGCTGCCGGTGAAGGCTAGGCGTCCGGGTCCGCCGAGGGCAGGGGACTGCTCGAACAGATCGGCGTAATGGCCTTCTACGGAGTGGAGAAAGCGGAGCAGAGTTTCCGAGAAGGCGGCAATCGATTCGAACCCGCAGAAGGCTGCAACGGCCGCCAGATCGGTCTCGTCTTCCGGCAGGGTCTGGGTCTGCTGATCGTCGATCATCTGCAGGCGGTGCTCGACCATCCGCAGGAAGTTGTACGCATCGATCAGGTCGTTTGCCGTTTCCTCGGGGGTGTGGCCATGGCGCGCCAGGGCGCGCAATGCTGCGCAGGTGCCGGATTGCCGCAAGCCCGGTTCGCGTCCGCCACGGATCAGTTGCTGAGTCTGGGCGAAGAACTCGATCTCCCGGATGCCGCCCCTGCCGAGTTTGATGTTGTGTCCGGCGACCCGGACCGCGCGATGGCCGCGCTGGGCCATGATCTGCCGCTTGATCGAATGGATGTCCTGGATCGCCGCGAAGTCGAGATGCTTGCGCCAGATGAAGGGCCGCAGCCGGTCGAGGAATATGCCGCCGGCTTCGAGGTCTCCGGCAACCGTGCGCGCCTTGATATAGGCCGCCCGCTCCCAGTTCTGCCCCATGCTTTCGTAGTAGCTTTCGGCGGCATGGGTCGAGACGGCCGGGGGCGTGGCACCCGGATCGGGCCGCAGGCGAAGATCTGTCCGGAAGACGTAGCCGTCGACCGTGCGCTCCGCCAACAGACCGGATAGGTTGCGCGCGAGCCGGGTAAAGCGACGCTGCAGTTTGTGCGGCAGGTCCGTCCGGACCCGGTCCGGGTCGTAAAGCAGGATCAGGTCGATATCGCTGGAATAGTTCAGTTCGCCCGCGCCGAGCTTGCCCATGCCGAGGACGACGAAGCCGGAGCCGCGTTCCGCATCCGTCATATCGGGAAGTTCTATGACGCCCGCGCGCGCCGCCCGGGCAAGCAGATGGCGGGTCGCCGTCCGGATCGCGGCATCGGCGAAACAGCTCAGCATCGCGGTCACCTGCTCGACGGGCCAACCCGCGGCGATATCGCCGATCGCGACGGACAAGGCGACCTTGCGCCGGGCCACGCGCAGGGCTTTGCCGATCGTGGCGGTGTCGATCGCGTTTTCGCCCGATTCGCGGGCCAAGCTGTCCAGGCTCGCAATTGTCGTTGTGGCCGCTTCCGCCGGACCGGTTTCCAAGACCGTGCGGGCAAAGTCCGGTTCCACCAACAGGCATTGACCGAGGAAGGGACTGTTGCCGAAGAGGGCGGCCAGCAGCGCCCGTCCGTCCGGCGTTTCGGAGGTATCGATCAGGTATTGGGAGAGCGCGGAATCGTCCAATCGTTCCGCCGCTTCGCGCCAACGCAACAGTCCAGTCTCGACACCCGAGGGGCGCCCGGGTAACGGTAGACGGGTCGAATCGAAGTTCAGGGACTGGTGCATGAATGGGCGGGCCACTTTTCCGCACACTGTTCGAAGCGTCGTGAGCGGTCAAGCCGTGTCGCGGGGCCCCTAGGCCAGTGGTCCGCCGCACGACGATCCTTTTCCTTGAGTTGGTCGCGGGCATCGTCGTCGGCATGGCCATCCTTGCGGGGCTCGCTGCCTGGCGGCTGTCCTCCGGCCCTGTCTCTCTCAGTTTTCTGAACGAACATGTGGTCGAGGCTCTCTCGCCCGACGACGGATCGTTCAATATCGGTATCGAGGATACGATCCTCGTCTGGGCCGGGTGGGACCGAGCCTTCGATGTCCGGGCGACCGGGGTGCGCGCCCTGAATGGCACCGGCGAAGCGGTCGTGACGGTGCCGGAGGTTTCGGCCCGTCTCAGTCTACGAGCTTTGTTGAACGGTTCGCTCGCGCCCAAGGCGCTCGATATTTTCGGTGCGCGTCTGATGGTCACCCGGGACGAGGCGGGCGAGTTCTCCATGGGCCTGCAGGGGCAAACCCCGGGCCCGTCCGGCGACAACGCCCGTGCTGCGGTGCTGGACGAGTTGTTGGCGCAGCTGACGGGCACGCCGGGTGGCGACGGGCCATTCGGCTATCTCGAACGGGTCGGTATCGTCGATGGCGTGTTGGCGGTCGACGATGCGCGCGAGGACGTGGCCTGGACCGCGGGGATCGAGCGACTTTCGCTCGTGCGAGCCGCGCCCGGCCTGCGGGGAGAGGGCGTCCTCTCGGTTTCTCTGGACGGCCGGGATCATTTTCTGGCGCTCGACGGCACCTTCGATGCGTCGAGCGGCGGGCTCACATTGTCCCTCGCCTTCGACGCAGTCCCCGCCGGCAGTCTGGCCAGTCGGATGGGCAGGACCTCACCGCTTGCGGGCCTTTCTGCTCCGATCACGGGCCGCGTGACCGTCACGCTCGCTGGCTCGGGCCGGGTCGACGATTTGTCCTTCGAGTTGCGTGGGGGCAAAGGCACCTTCGCACAGCCCGGGGTGCTGCCCGACGCGGTTTCTTTCACTTCTCTGTCGCTCGGCGGCAGAGCCTCTGCGGGGTTTTCGGCGTTGCGGATCGACGATCTTTTCATCGATCTCGGCGGTCCCACCATCGGGGCGGCCGCGTCCCTGGAGACGATCGAGGGTGTCCGGCACGTCTCCGCGCATGCCGCCGTTCGCGACATGCCCGTGGATGGGCTCGGCGCCTATTGGCCCGAAGGCCTGGCCGAGAACACCCGCGACTGGATGCTGGCGAACCTTTCCGTCGGCATGTTGCGTGAAACCCAGGTTAGCCTGGAGGGCCGGATCGACGAGGACACGGGCTTCGAAGTGGAATCCGCCAAGGGCTCGATGGTGTACGAGAACCTGTCGGTGCAATACATCAAGGGCCTGCCGTTGGTCGAAGGGGTCGATGGAAGTGCGGCGTTCGACGAGAACAGTTTCGATCTGTTTCTCGATACCGGGCGCCTGTCGAAGCTGACCCTCCATAAGGGCACGATCAACCTCAAGGACCTGTCAGGCTCGACCGCTGGGGATTTCGCATTCCGCGTTTCCGGACCGATTACGGACACGCTCTGGGTCATCGATCATGATCCGCTCAACTATGCCAAGAAGCTCAATGTGGAGCCGTCCCAGGTCCAGGGCGACGCCAGTTTCGATCTGACCCTGAGCTTCCCGCTGAACCAGAACCTGCTGCTGGACGATATCCGGATCGGCGTGGTGGCTGATTTGGCGAACGTCTCCTGGCGCAAGGCCATGCTGGATCTCGACGCCACCGAAGGGCAGCTTCACATGGTTCTCAACAACAAGGCGATGGTGGTCGATGGCCGGTTGCGGCTGGGCATGACGCCGGCGGAGCTTCGCTGGAAAGAGAACTTCCCCGCTTCCGCGCCGATCGCCACCGAGCTGTCCTTGCGCGCAACGGTGGATGACGCGGGCCGGGCCGAGGCCCGCATGGATTTCGCGCCGTATCTGACCGGGCCGACGCCGATCGAAGTCGACCTCTCTTCCGCGGGACGGGGCGGGGCGACGATCGATATTCGCGGCGATCTGACTCAGGCGGTCGTCGTGCTCGACGATTTCGGCTGGATCAAGGAGCGAGGCGTTGCCGGAAGAGCCGAGGCACGGCTGACAATCAAGGATGGGGCACTCGTCGATCTGCCGGCCTTGACCTTGGTCGGCGGCGGGTTACGGCTGGTCGGGGACCTGGATTTCGCGGCGGAAAGCGCCTTTGTCGGCGCGAACTTCACCGAACTATCCTTTGCCGAGAACCGCCTTTCCGGCGGCGTCCGGATTGTGGATGACGGCTACGAAATCCGCCTCCGCGGCGAAAGTCTCGACGCATCGCCCTTCTTCGAGGATGAGGAAGAAAGCGCCGGCGCCGAGGAGGATGAAGAGCGGATCCTGCCGCCAATGAACATCGACATTGCCGTCGATCATGTGAAGCTGGGGCCGGAACGGAATTTGGGGCGGACCACCGCCACGCTGGAGCGCGACGCCCTTGCCTGGCGAAAAATCACCGTTGCGGCGGAGATGATCGGCGCAAAACCAGACGCTCGCCCGATGCTTGAGGCCCGCTTCGCGCCGACGCCGGAAGGTCAGGAACTGACCGTCATCGCCGCGGATGCGGGGGCCGCGCTGCGGGCCTTCGATCTGTTCGAGAACTTGGTTGGCGGCACAATGGCGGTCACGGGAAAGAAGGCTTCAACCGATCCGGAGGCGCCGATGAAAGGCAAGATCCTGATCGAGAACTACCATATCGTCGACGCCCCGGCCCTGGCCCGGATTCTGACCCTGGCCTCCTTGTCTGGCATGGTCGACACCTTGTCGGGGCGGGGCATCCAGTTCGACCAGTTCAATGTTCCCTTCGTTTACGATCGCGGCGTCATCACGATCGAGGAGGGGACTTCGCGCGGATCCGAGATCGGCCTGACCCTCAAGGGCACGATCGACACCAACACGGATATGGCTGATCTGGATGGCCTCGTGGTACCTGCCTATACGATCAATTCGATCCTCGCGGGAATTCCGCTGCTGGGCGATCTTCTGGTCGGGGAGAAAGGCGGCGGCATATTCGCCGCGACCTATTCTATCGACGGCCCGCTGGACGATCTCGACATCGGGGTCAATCCGCTGGCGGCGCTGACCCCAGGCTTCCTGCGGAACATATTCAATATTTTCGACAGCAGCGGGAAACCATCCGGCGATGCGCCGGGCGGGCGGAACGCGCCGGGGGCGCCGGACAAGGGAAACCGCTAAATGCCCCGTTGCTTCAGGACAGGCGGATCAGGGCGTGTCGTTTGCGCCCGGCGGATAGCTTGATCGCCCCTTCGGCGTCTAGATCGCCGGCGCCGACGACGCGGGCTTCGTCATCGACGGCCGCGTCGTTCACCCGCGCGCCGCCGCCGCGAACCAGCCGCCGGGCCTCGGACTTGCTGGCGCATAGCTCGGCCTGAACCAGAAGGTCGAGGAGCGGCACACCCTTGGTCAGCGCCGCGCGTTCGATGGTCATCGTGGGTAGCGAATCGCCGATGCCGCCCTCGGCGAAGGTCTTGCGGGCGGTCTCGGCAGCGCCTTCGGCGGCGGCTATGCCATGAGCGAGTTCCGTCGCTTTGTTGGCCAGGATGATTTTCGCATCGTTGATCTCGGCGCCGTCCAATGCCTCGTAGCGCGCGATCTCGTCCAGGGGCAGATCGGTGAAGAGGCGCATGAACCGGCCGATATCGCCGTCCTCCGTGTTGCGCCAGAACTGCCAGTAGTCGTAGGCGGAGAGCATGTCGTCGTTGAGCCAGACGGCGCCCTGGGCCGTCTTGCCCATCTTCGCGCCGGATGCCGTGGTGATCAGCGGCGAGGTGAGGCCATAGAGCTGGCGCTGCGCCGCGCGGCGGCCCAGTTCGACACCGTTGACGATATTGCCCCACTGATCGGAGCCGCCCATCTGCAACACGCAGTTTTGCCGCTGCGCCAGTTCCACGAAATCGTAGGCCTGGAGGACCATGTAGTTGAATTCCAGGAAGGATAGGGGCTGCTCGCGTTCGAGCCGCAGCTTCACGCTGTCGAAGGCGAGCATGCGGTTGACCGAGAAATGTCGGCCGAAATCGCGCAGGAAGGGGATGTAGCGGAGTTCTTCGAGCCAGTCGGCATTGTTGACCAGGACGGCGTCGGTCTCGCCGTCGCCGAAGGTGATGAATTTCTCGAAGACCCGCTTTATGCCGGCGGCGTTCTCGGCGATCTGGTCGTCGGTCAGCAGCTTGCGGCTTTCATCCTTGCCCGATGGATCGCCCACCTTCGTCGTGCCGCCGCCGAGCAGGACGATCGGTTTGTGTCCGGTGCGCTGGAGAATGCGCAACAGCATGATCGGCACCAGACTGCCGACATGCAGGCTGGCGGCCGTGCAATCGAAGCCGATATAGGCGACGATGCTTTCGCTTGCGCATAGAGCGTCGAGAGCCGTGGTGTCCGTGCATTGGTGGACGAAGCCGCGGGATTCGACCTCGCGCATGAAGTCCGAGTTCAGGGCGGGCATCATTCGCTCCGGCGGGGTGAAGGGTCCTTGCGTGAAGGCGCGCCCGTTTATCACAATCGTCCCGAACGAACAACGAAGCCCCCCGGCCCGGGCGCGGCGAGCAGCGGAAATGGTGCGACATGGCAGCCACGGAACCGGTCTGGGCCCTCGGCTTGATGAGCGGTACATCCCTCGACGGGGTCGATGCGGCGCTTCTGCGCACGGATGGGCATACAATCTTTGATGTCGGCCCCGACCTCACGATTCCTTACGACCAGCCGCTGCGCGATCTCGTCCGCAGCACCTACGGCGGTGGCGGGCCCGTGGTCGAGGCCGCAAGGGCGCTGACCCTGGCCCATGCGGAAACCGTCGAGATGCTGCTCGACAATTACGGCATCGCGCGCGACTCGGTCGAGGTCGTGGGCTTTCATGGCCAGACCATCCTGCATGAACCGGCCGAAGGCCGGACGGTTCAGATCGGCGATGGTGACCTGCTGGCGGCGCGCACTGGGTTGCTGGTGGTCGACGATTTTCGCAGCGCCGATGTCGCGGCCGGCGGCGAGGGTGCACCCCTGGCGCCGTTGTTTCATGCCGCGTTGGCCGCTGGATTGCCGGACTCCCCTGCGCCTCTTGCCGTGCTCAATCTGGGTGGGGTTGCGAATGTGACCTGGATTGCCGAGCCGGCGCGCGGGGCGGACTCGTCTCTCATGGCTTTTGACACCGGGCCGGCAAATGCCGTGCTCGACGATTGGATGGCGGCGCGGCGCGGCGTGCCCTATGACGCCGACGGCGGCCTCGCCCTGTCGGGGCGGGTCGA
The DNA here is from genome assembly GCA_027619995.1 of Pseudomonadota bacterium. GTDB lineage: Bacteria > Pseudomonadota > Alphaproteobacteria > CADEGL01 > CADEGL01 > JABIRQ01. Next base: position 11,047 of record JAQCGR010000017.1, read on the forward strand.
CGAAGGGAGGCTCGCTACGCTTCTGGACAATCCTTATTTCCGGCGGCGGCCGCCAAAGTCCCTGGATCGGGGCGATTTCGACGCTGCGCCCCTGGAACGGCTGTTGACCGACGATGGCTCCGGCGGCCTTGAGGCGCTCTCGGATGCCGATGGCGCCGCGACACTGGCGGCTTTTACGGCGGCGTCGGTGGTGCGGGCTCTGGCGCATCTGCCGGTCCCGCCCGCGCTCTGGATCGCCTGCGGGGGCGGGCGGCACAATCGCGCGATCATGCGCTCCCTGGAAACGCGTTTATCGGCGCCCGTGGTTCAGGCCGAGGTTGTGGGTTGGCATGGCGACGCGCTCGAGGCGCAGGCCTTCGCCTTTCTGGCGGTGCGCGCTCTGCGCGGGCTGCCCTTGAGCATTCCGGAAACGACCGGCGTGGGCCGCCCGACCTTGGGAGGTCGGATTCACACGCCGCCGATCGCCTGACCGGCGATCACCAGACTGGGGTCAGGCCGCGGCGGCCGCCCGAGCGGTGGCGACATAGGACGAAACCGTCTCCCCGACTTTATCGAGTTGGGACGAGAAGAAATGATCGGCGCCTTGGAACACGCGATGGTCGATCGTGATGCCGCGTTGCTTCGATAGCTTCTCGACCAGGGTGACGACCGATTCCGGCGGCACCAGGCGATCGTCGGCGCCATGCAGGATCAGGCCCGAGGCCGGGCACGGCGCGAGGAAGGAAAAGTCGTAGATATTCGCCGGCGGCGCGATCGAGATGAAACCCTCGATCTCGGGCCGGCGCATCAGCAACTGCATACCGATCCAGGCGCCGAACGAGAAACCGGCGATCCAGCATGCCTGGGCATTGGGACTGTTCGCCTGAAGCCAATCGAGTGCGGCGGCCGCATCGCTCAACTCGCCCTCGCCTCGCGCGAATTGGCCTTGAGACCGGCCGACGCCGCGGAAATTGAAGCGCAGGGTGGTGAAACCCAGCTTCAGGAACGCGTGGTAGAGCGTATAGACGACCTTGTTGTTCATATTGCCGCCATGCTCCGGATGCGGATGGAGGATGAGAGCGATGGGGGGATTGTCGCCACGGCCGATTTGATAGCGCGCCTCAAGCCGGCCTTCGGGTCCATTGATGATTATATCCGGCATACCATGTCGTTTGTTGGGTGATCCGTCGGACGTTGACGGGAATCGTCCTACCCTTGTGTAGGGTTATTTTCGCCACCTGGGGTGGCTTGAATGCAGCGGAACGCCGAAAATCGGCGAAGAATACTTGATCGTTTTGCTAGGACTTATTATATGCGCCTCGAGTAGGCTGCCAATCGGCAGGCGACGCCGCCGCCGCCGATGGGTACGGGTGTGTGCTCGCGAGCGGCTAATATCGTAGGCAGGGCCATGAGTTTCAAGGATATTCGGCAGGAAATCGCCTCGACCATGGCGCGCGATCCCGCGGCGCGCTCGGCGGTTGAGGTCGTTCTCCTCTATCCCGGATTCCACGCGATCGTGCTGCACCGGGCGGCGCACGCCGCCTGGCGGCGTGATTGGCGCTTCCTCGGGCGCCTCGTTTCCCAGTTCGCGCGTTGGATGACCGGCATTGAAATTCATCCGGGCGCGCGCATCGGCCGCAACCTGTTTATCGACCATGGCATGGGTGTCGTGATCGGAGAGACGGCGGAAATCGGCGATAATGTGACCCTGTATCACGGTGTGACCCTCGGCGGCATCGCGCCCGCCGTCGAATCGGCGGCGCAGGTCGATAAGAAGCGCCATCCGACCCTGGAGGACGATGTCATCGTGGGGTCCGGCGCCCAGGTTCTGGGGCCGGTGACCATTGGGCACGGCGCCCGGGTTGGCGCAAACGCGGTCGTCGTCCGCGACGTGCCGGCGAATGTGACCGTCACGGGCATTCCCGCGCGCATGACGGTGCCGCGGGATCGGGAAGAGGCCCGGGGTTTCATGGCCTATGGCACGCCGTCGGGCGATCAGCCCGATCCGCTGACGGGTGCGATCGAAACCCTGCGGACCCAGGTCGCCGCCCTGTCCGCGCGGCTGGCGGAAATTGAGACCGCGGGCGAAGCCAAGCAACGCACTGGGCCCGGCGCGGCATCCGGGGTCGGGGATATCGATGACGAGGATCGCAATGCGGCTTGCGGCTGACAGCGATCGGTCGTCGGGGCCATTGGAACGGAGTGACGAGCGGTGAAATTGAGCACTAAGGGACGCTACGCCGTGATGGCGATGGTCGACCTCGCTGCCCGGGCCCAGGACGGTCCGGTCGCCTTGGCCGCGATCGCCGACTCGCAGGAGATTTCCCTGTCCTATCTGGAACAGCTTTTCGCCAAGCTGCGCCGCAACGGCATCGTCCGCAGCGTGCGAGGGCCCGGCGGCGGCTATGTTCTGGCCAGCCTAGCGGGGCAGACTCGGATTTCCGACATTATCGTAGCGGTCGACGAGCCGATCCGCACGACGCGCTGCTCGCCCGGTTCGGCGCGAGGCTGCACGGGCACCTCAAGCCGCTGCGCGACCCACGATCTGTGGGAGGAGTTGGGCAACCAGATCCATCTCTTCCTCAGCTCGATCACCCTGGAAGATGTCTGCCAACGGCGGGTGTTGGGGGCGAGTGGAGCCTTGCATCGTGAAGCCGGTCTTTTCGCGGCGGTGGCGGAGTAGCCGGGTCGTGACCGAACGCCTCTATTTCGATCACAACGCGACCGCGCCCCTCCGCCCGGAGGCGGCAGCGGCGGCTCGCGATGCGCTCGCCCTCTGCGGCAACCCGTCATCGGTCCATGCCGCTGGGCGGGAGGCCCGCCGTGTGGTCGAGGATGCGCGCGAACGCGTCGCCGCTCTGGTCGGGGCCGATCCGGCCAATGTGATCCTGACCTCGGGCGGGACCGAGGCGAACAATCTGGCGCTGCGCGGGCCGTCTGTCGCGCGGATTCTGGTCGGCGCGACCGAGCATGAATCGGTGCTCGGCGCGGTCGACGGCGCGGACAGGGTTCCGGTCGACGGGAACGGCGTGACGCGGCTCGATGCGTTGGAGCGGATGCTCGCCGCGGGCGAGGGGCCGACCCTGGTTTCCGTCATGCATGGCAACAACGAGACCGGCGCGATCCAACCGATCGCGGAGATCGCGGATCTGTGCCGCCGCCACGGCGCGCTGCTTCACTGCGATGCCGTGCAATCGGCCGGCAAGATTGCGCTATCGATCGGGTCCCTCGGGGCTGACATGATCAGCCTGTCCTCTCACAAGCTGGGCGGCCCGACGGGCGCGGGCGCCCTGGTTCTTGCCGGCGATCTCGAGCTCGTCGCCACCGCGCGCGGTGGCGGGCAGGAGAGGCGGCGGCGCGGCGGCACGGAAAATGTGATCGGCATTGCCGGATTCGGCGCGGCCGCCGAGGCCGCCGGACGGGACTTGCCCGACGAGGCGGGCCTCGCGGCGCTGCGCGACGAGATGGAAGCGGCGATCAGGGCAATCGATCCCGCGGTTCGGATTTTCGGGGCCGGGGCCGGGGCCGAACGCCTGCCCAACACAAGCTGCCTGGCCATGGCGGGCATCGCCGCGGAGACCCAGGTCATGGCTTTCGATCTGGAAGGCATCTGCGTCAGCGCCGGCGCGGCCTGTTCCTCCGGCAAGATTCAAGCGTCCCATGTGCTCGGCGCGATGGGCGTGGATGCGGCGGAGGCCCGGACGGCGATCCGGATCAGCCTCGGCCGCGACAGTGATTCGGCCCAGGTGCAGCGTTTTGTCGCCGCCTGGGGCCGTCTATACGAACGACGTCAAAACATGGCTTCGGCCGCCTGAGGCGGACCGGAGCGGAAGGAAGAAGGAACAGGCAATGGCAGCAATGGTAGCAACGATCGAGACGGTGCGCGAGCTGAGCGAGTACAAGCACGGCTTCGTCACCGAGATCGACGAGGAGCGCGCCCCGAAGGGCCTCAATGAGGACATCGTGCGCTTCATCTCGGCCAAAAAGGAGGAGCCAGAATGGCTGCTCGAATGGCGCCTGAAGGCGTTTCGCCATTGGCGGGACCGCCTCCTGCCGGCCGCCGAGCCGACCTGGGCCCGCGTCAGCTTCCCGCCGATCGATTTCCAGGACTCCTATTACTTCTCGGCGCCGAAGAGGAAGGAGCTCAACAGCCTGGACGAGGTCGACCCGGAGCTTCTGGCGACCTATGCCAAGCTGGGCATTCCGCTGAAGGAGCAGGAGGTCCTGGCCGGGGTCAAGAATATCGCCATCGACGCCGTCTTCGACAGCGTCTCCGTGGCCACGACCTTCAAGAAGAAGCTGCAGGAGATGGGCATCATCTTCGGCTCCTTCTCCGACGCGGTGAAGGAGCATCCGGAGCTTGTCCGCAAGTATCTCGGCAGCGTCGTGCCCTATACCGATAATTTCTACGCCGCCTTGAATTCGGCCGTGTTCAGCGACGGGTCCTTCGCCTATATCCCGCCGGGCGTGCGTTGTCCGATGGAACTCAGCACCTATTTCCGGATCAACGCCTCGAATACCGGGCAGTTCGAGCGGACCTTGTTGATCGCCGACAAGGGCGCCTATGTCAGCTATCTCGAGGGCTGTACCGCGCCCCAGCGCGATGAGAACCAGCTCCATGCGGCCGTCGTCGAACTGGTCGCCCTGGACGATGCCGAGGTCAAATACTCGACCGTCCAGAATTGGTATCCGGGCGATGCCGAGGGCAAGGGTGGCATCTACAATTTCGTAACCAAGCGCGGGGCCTGCAAAGGCGTCAATTCGAAGATTTCCTGGACCCAGGTCGAGACCGGCTCGGCGATCACCTGGAAATACCCGAGTTGTATCCTGCAGGGCGACAATTCGGTCGGCGAATTCTATTCGGTGGCGATCACCAACAACCACCAGCAGGCCGATACGGGCACCAAGATGGTGCATATCGGCCGCAACACGCGCTCGACCATCATCTCCAAGGGCATCAGTGCGGGGAAGAGCCAGAACACCTATCGCGGCCTCGTCCGGATCGGGCCGAAGGCCGAGGGCGCGCGCAACTACACCCAGTGCGATTCGCTGCTGATGGGCGATACCTGCGAAGCCCATACCACGCCCTATATCGAGGTCAAGAATCGCTCGGCCCAGGTCGAGCACGAGGCCACGACCTCGAAGATCAGCGAGGACCAGCTCTTCTATCTGCGCCAGCGCGGCCTGGATGCCGAAGACGCGGTCTCGATGATCGTCAATGGTTTCTGCAAGCAGGTGCTGCAGGAACTGCCCATGGAATTCGCGGTCGAGGCGCAAAAGCTGGTGGCGATCAGCCTCGAAGGCAGCGTCGGCTGAGCCGGCCGCAGGAACAACGAAACGGATCGAACGGTATGCTTGAAATCAAGAACCTCCACGTCACCGTGGGCGGCAAGGAAATTCTCCATGGCATCAACCTTTCCCTCGACGAGGGACAGGTCCATGCGGTCATGGGGCCGAACGGCTCGGGCAAGAGCACCCTGGCCTATGTCTTGGCCGGGCGTGACGGCTATGAAGTCACCAGGGGCGAGATTGTCTTCGACGGCAAGGACCTGAACGCGATGACGCCGGAGGAGCGGGCCCATGCCGGCGTCTTCCTGGCTTTCCAGTATCCGGTCGAGATTCCGGGCGTCAGCGGCCTCAATTTTCTGAAATCGGCTCTGAACGAGGTCCGCAAGGGTCGGGGCGAGAGCGAGTTGGACGCCGTCGAGTTCCTGAAGCTGATGCGCGAGCGCGTGAGCGAGTTGAAGATGGACGAGGCGTTGCTCAAGCGCCCGGTCAATGTCGGCTTCTCGGGCGGTGAGAAGAAGCGCAACGAAATCCTGCAGATGTCTCTGTTGGAGCCGCGCCTGGCGGTGCTCGACGAAACCGACTCGGGCCTCGATATCGATGCGCTGCGCATCGTCGCCGAAGGGGTGAACAGCCTGCGTTCGCCCAAACGGGCCATGCTGGTCATCACCCATTACCAGCGGCTGCTCAGCTATATCGTGCCCGACAAGGTCCATATCCTCGCGGGCGGCAAGATCATCGCCGAGGGCGGCAAGGAACTGGCCCTGGAGCTTGAGGAAAAGGGTTACGCGATGTTCGGCGTGACCGACGAGGCCGCCTGACCATGGCGCAGGCAACCGACATATCCCGGGCCTATGCCGATCAGTTCGCGCGGCTGCGCGCGACCCTGCCCGGTGCCAAGGACCCGAAGCTCTCGGCCCTGCGCGAGGGCGCCCTGGCGCGTTTCGCGAAGGCCGGCGTTCCGACCCCGCGCCTGGAGGATTGGAAATACACCCGCCTCGGCGCGCTGCTGGATGGGGCTTTCGAGCCTTCGTCTCCGGTCGTCAACGGCATCGGCGAAGATGCGATCGACGCCCTCTCGCCGGCCCTCGCCGGCGGGCCGCGCCTGGTCTTCGTGAACGGGTTGTTGCGCGCGGATCTGTGCTGCCTCGACGGGCTGCCTGCCGGCATGCGCGTCGAATCTCTCGGGGCGGCGCCTGCCGATCTGGCGGAAGCCCTCGCGGACCGGGACGCCGATGCCCTGTGGTCCCTCAACGGGGCCCTGGCGCGCGACGGCGCCATCGTCACCGTGGCCAAGGATGCGGGTGAGGGCGATCCCTTGCATATCGTCCATCTCGCCCGGCCCGGCGCCGGGGGCGAGGCCAGCCATACCCGTCATATGATCCGGATCGAACCGGGTGCTGCGGCGACGGTGGTGGAAAGTTTCTTCGGGCCGGACGGTGCGGCCTATTGGAGCAATGCCGCCTGTCTCATTCGGGTAGGGCGCGATGCGCGACTGCGCCATTTCCGGCGTCAGCAGGAAGGCGCGGCCGGGTTGCACCGGACGGCGGTGCGGGTCGAGCTCGATGCCGGGGCGGCGTACGAGTCCTTCGGCCTGTTCCTGGGCGGCGCGATCGGCCGGGACGAGATTTCCGTCCGCTTCGCAGGCGAGGGCGCGTCCTGCACGCTCGACGGCATCTATCTTGGCCGGGGGACGCAGCATCTCGACTGCACCACCCGCGTCTTTCACGCCGTGCCGCGCTGCACCAGCCACGAGACCTATCGCGGCGTGCTCGATGACAAGGCGCATGGCGTCTTCCAGGGGCTGATCAGGGTTGAGAAGCAGGCCCAGAAGACGGATGCCCATATGTTGAGCAAGACGCTGCTGCTGTCCGACCGGGCGGCAGTGGACGCCAAGCCCGAACTGGAAATCCTGGCCGACGACGTGCAATGCAGCCACGGCGCCACGACCGGCGATCTCGATCCCGCGTCGCTGTTCTTCCTGCGCTCGCGCGGCCTGCCGGAAGCCCGTGCGCGAGCCATGCTGGTCGAAGCCTTCATCACGCAGATGGTCGAGGGCATCGGCCCGGATGCCGTGAGGGCCGATTTCACGGCTGCGGCTTCGGCCTGGTCGGCGGGCGGATTGGGCGGCGGCATGACGGGAGGCCGGGCATGAACGTGGCGACCGAACATAGACCCGCGCCGAGGCTCGACCTGGAGCGTATCCAGGCCGATTTCCCGATCCTGAGCGAGCAGATCTACGGCAAGCGCCTGGTTTTCCTCGATTCGGCGGCCAGCGCGCAGAAGCCGCGCCAGGTGATCGATGCCGAGCGCATGGTCTATGAGCGCGAATACGCCAATATCCATCGCGGCGTCTATTACCTCAGCCAGCGGGCGACGGATGCCTTCGAGGCGGCGCGCGAGACCACGCGGGCCTTCCTGAACGCGAGGGATGTGCGCGAGATCGTCTTCCTGCGCGGCGCGACGGAAGGGGTGAACCTGGTCGCCTATAGCTGGGGCCTGGACAATCTGAAGGCCGGCGATGCGATCGTGCTGTCGACCATCGAGCACCATTCCAACATCGTGCCCTGGCAGCTTCTGCGCGACCGGCTCGGCTTCGAGATCAGGGTCGCGCCGGTCGACGAAGAGGGCCAGATCGACATGGCGGCCTATCGCGGCCTGCTGGACGAGCGGGTCAAGCTGGTCGCCATGACCCATTGCGCGAATTCCATCGGCACCGTCACGCCGATCCGGGAGATCGCTCGCCTGGCCAAGGAGCAGGGCGCGGTCGTGCTGGTCGACGGGGCCCAGGCCGCGCCGCATCTGCCGATCGATGTGCAGGAGATCGGCTGCGATTTCTATGTCTTCTCGGGCCACAAGACCTACGGGCCGTCCGGCGCCGGCGCGCTCTACGGCCGGGGCGAGTTGCTGGACGCCATGCCGCCCTGGCAGGGCGGGGGCGAGATGATCACCCGCGTCACCTTCGAGAAAAGCCGGTTCCACGAGGTGCCGCATAAATTCGAGGCCGGCACTCCGAACATCGCCGGCACCATCGCCCTGGGCGTGGCGCTCGACTACATCACCGGGCTCGGCCATGAGGCGATCCTGGCCCATGAGCACGATCTGCTCGACTATGCCATGGCGCGCCTGGGCGAGATCAACAGCCTGCGGGTGATCGGCACGGCGCGCGAGAAGGCGGCCATCGTCTCCTTCACCCTGGGCGATATTCATCCGCATGACGTCGGCACGATTCTCGACCGCGAAGGCATCGCCGTGCGGGTCGGGCATCACTGTGCACAGCCGACCATGGACCGCTTCGATCTGCCGGCGACGGTGCGGGCTTCCTTCGGCATCTACAACACGCGCGAGGATGTCGATGCCCTGCATGACGGGCTGCGCAAGACCTTGGAGATCTTCGCCTGATGTTCGATTTGCAGGACCTCTATCAGGAGATCATCATCGACCACAGCAAGCGGCCGCGGAATTTCGGCCCGCTAGAGGGGGCGAATCGGCATGCCGAGGGTGACAATCCCCTTTGCGGAGATCAGATAAAGGTGCATCTGATCGTCGATGGCGACACGGTGCGCGACGTGCGGTTCGAGGGGCGCGGCTGCGCCATTTCCACCGCTTCGGCCTCGGTCATGACCGATACGATCAAGGGCAAGCCGGTGGCCGAAGTGAAGGCCCTGTTCGAACAGTTTCACCGCCTGGTCATGGGCGAGGAAGAACCGGGCAGCGACGTTCTGGAAGTCGATCGCCTGGGCGCTTTCGCCGGGGTGCGCGACTATCCCATGCGGGTCAAATGCGCGACCCTGTGCTGGCATACGATGAACGCGGCCCTCGAAGGCCAAGACGACCCGATAAGCACTGAATAGAGGCGATCCGACGTTATGGCCGAGAACGACCGATTCGATTTCGACACGCCCTCCGCCGACCCTGAGCCGGGCCGGGCGTCCGCCCCATCGCTGATGGGCCAGACTTCGGGCAATCTCAACGATCTTCAGCCCGACCCGGAGGTCGATACCGACGCCTTCGCGGAGGCGCGCAAGGGTGTGGCCGAGGGGATGGAGGGGCTCCATGCCGGCATCGTCGAGGTCATCCGCACCTGTTACGACCCGGAGATTCCGGTCAATGTCTACGATTTGGGCCTGATCTACAGTGTCGGCGTCGATACCGAGGGGCGCGTCTGGGTCGAGATGACCCTGACCTCGCCCATGTGTCCGGTCGCGGGCACCTTGCCCGGCGAAGTCATGGACCGAATCCATATGGTGCCCGGCATCATGGACGTTCATGTCGAATTGGTGTGGGATCCGCCCTGGACGCAGGATCAGATCAGCGAAGCGGCCAAACTTGAACTCGGCCTCATCTGACAGCATCTAGATAGTGAAGCCGAAATCGCCCCGAAACACGGAACACTGGGAAGAAACAGCTTATGGCCTCGCAAAGACCGACCCCGATCACCTTGACCGATGCGGCGATTGCCCATGCCAAGGGCCTCTTGGCCCGGCGCGATCCGCCGCCGGCGGGATTGCGGCTGAGTGTCGACACGCGCGGTTGTTCGGGTCTGTCCTATCGCATCGACTACGCGGATGAGGCGCCGGCGGGCGACGACATAGTCGAAACGGACGGCGTGCGGCTCTTTATCGATCCGATGGCGGTCATGTTCGTGCTCGGTACCGAAGTCGACTATCGCGAGGACTCGTTCAATTCAGGGTTTGTGTTCGGCAACCCGCTCGAGAAGGGTCGTTGCGGTTGCGGCGAATCCTTCCACATCTGATTTCTCCGCATCTGACATTGAGTTGAACGGTCGCGGCTCGCGCGGCTGGAAGAGGAGCGTATGCCGACAATCGTCTTCATCGATTCCGGAGGCGCACGCCATGAGGTCGAAGCCAAGATCGGCGAGAACCTCATGACCGTGGGGCGGGAGCACGGCCTGGATATCGAAGGCGCCTGCGAGGGCGTCGCGGCCTGCTCGACCTGCCATCTGATCGTGGACGAGGACTGGTTCGCGCGTCTGGCGCCGGCGGACGAGGACGAGCAGGACATGCTCGATCTGGCCATGAGTCTGAGCCGCACGTCGCGCCTCGGCTGCCAGATCGAGGTGAGGGATGGGATGGATGGTCTCGTCGTCCGCCTGCCGCGCGAAATCCGCAACATGATGTTCGATTGAACCGAATCGTTCGGATCTGGGGCATGCGGAGGGCCCATTCATGACCGTGCTCGATGAGATCGCCCCGCCCGGCGGCCTGTTCCTGCGTCTGCGCGCGGCGGCGGCCGGGGAATGGGCGGCCTATACCGAGCATCCGTTCGTCGCCCGCCTGGCGGCGGGAGACCTGCCGGAAGCCAGCTTCCGGCATTATCTCGGCCAGGACTATCTCTTCCTGATCCATTTCGCGCGGGCCTATGCGCTGGCCGCCTATAAGAGCGACAGCCTGGAAGATATCCGTCAGGCGGCGGGAGGGGTGAAGGCGATTTTGGAAGACGAAATCGGCCTTCATGTCGCGTTCTGCGCCGGCTGGGGCCTGGACGAAGCGGCCATGGCGGCCCTGCCGGAAGCGGCGGAGACGATGGCCTATACCCGATATGTGCTGGAGCGCGGCCTGGCGGGGGACCTGCTGGACCTTCATGTCGCGCTCGCGCCCTGCGTCCTGGGCTATGCCGAGATCGGCAGGCGGATCGCCCGGGAGAAGGGCGCCACGCTCGCCGGGAATCCCTATAGGACCTGGATCGAAATGTACGCGGACGAGGAATACGGCGGCGTCGCGCGCGCCGAGGCAGAACAGCTCGATCGGGTTCTTCTGCGCCGCACCGGTCTTCGGGCGAGCGAGATCGAGGGCACGGCGCGCTGGAACTCCCTCGTGACGACGTTTCGCGAGGCCTGCCGCCTTGAAGCGTCCTTCTGGCAGATGGGGCTGGACGCGGCCTGAACCGCGCCGGTTCCCCGAACCGTCGGCCGAACCTATATTCCCGGACGTGATGACTGCGAACGCCCCCCTTGTGGCAGGAAAGCTGCCGGCCGATACCCGAGTCGTCGTCGCCATGTCAGGCGGTGTCGACAGTTCGGCCGCGGCCGCCTTGCTTGCCGAGCAGGGCTACGATGTCGTCGGCATCACCCTGCAGCTCTATGACCACGGGGCGGCGGTGGCGCGGTCCAAGACCTGTTGCGCCGGCCAGGATATCCATGACGCCCGCCGCGTGGCGGACAAGATCGGCGTTCCCCACTATGTCCTGGACTATGAATCGCGCTTCCGCACCGAGGTCATCGATCGCTTCGCGGACAGCTACGTGCGCGGGGAGACGCCGATACCCTGCGTGCTGTGCAATCAGACCGTGAAGTTCCGCGACCTGCTGGCGACGGCGCAGGAATTGGGCGCCGATGCCCTGGCGACCGGCCATTATGTGCGGCGCTTCGAGGGCGAGGCCGGGCCCGAATTGCACACCGGCGCCGATAGCGGCCGGGATCAGAGCTATTTTCTGTTTGCCACGACCCGGGATCAGCTCGACCTGCTGCGCTTTCCTCTCGGCGGTCTCGTCAAGGACGAAACCCGGGCGATCGCCCGGCGCCATGGCCTGACCGTGTCCGACAAGCCGGACAGTCAGGATATCTGCTTCGTGCCCAATGGCGACTATGCCTCCCTCGTCGCGCGCCTGCGTCCGGACGCCCATCGGCCCGGCGATATCGTCGACGGGAGCGGCACCGTGCTCGGCCGCCACGACGGCATTGCGCGCTTCACTGTCGGGCAGCGCCGGGGACTCGGCCTTGGCGGGGGCGAAATTCACTATGTCCTGCGCCTGGACCCCGAAAACGCGCGTGTCGTCGTCGGACCGCGCGAGGCTCTCGCCCGCCGCCGTATCGCCTTGGATAAGGTCAACTGGTTGGGCGAACCGGTCCCGGAAGAGGGTCTGGACTGCGAGGTCAAGGTGCGCTCCATGCGCCCGCCTGCGCCGGCCCGGTTGAACCGGACGGACACGGGCTGGACCGTCGATCTGGTCGAACCGGAATACGGCATCGCCCCCGGTCAGGCCTGCGTCTTCTATGCCGGTAGCCGTGTATTGGGCGGCGGCTGGATCGTCAGGGAAGCCCCGGCGCAGGCGGTCTGATTTGGCGGATGGGCCGATGCCCGCACCGCCCGCCACTATTCCCTCATAACCGGTAATGCTACCATAATTTTAAGGGAGTTCGATTTGAGCGATTGCCTCAGCGAAATATCGGTGCGACAGGTTCTCCAGGCAGAGACGCGTGATCTGCACCTGAGGTTCCACGATTTGCCCGTGTTTCGCGACCTTCTGGGGCAGCGGCTCTCGATTGAGCGCTATCGTTCGCTTCTCGCACGTCTTTATGGGTTTTATCTTCCGTTGGACGCCATGCTCTCGCGCGGTGTCGCGCGTCTGGCGGACGATGTCCTGCCTGATCCGTATCAGGAGCGGGCGCCCTACCTGCGCGAGGACCTGGCCCGGCTGGGTCAAATGGGTGAAGAGGGTGCCGCCCATGAACAGCTTCCCCGCTGCGCCTCCCTGCCGGTCTTGCGCGCCGACGGCGATGTGTTGGGGTGGGCTTTACGTGGTCGAGGGGTCGTTGCTCGGTGGACGCATCCTGAACCGCAAACTCGATAGTCTTTTCGGAGAGGACAATAATGAGGGACGAATCTTCTTTTCCTGGTGCGCCGCGCAGGACGCTCGCCGCTGGACGAGATTTTGCGAAGTGCTCGAACGCCGCGGCGCTACCGCCGGCGTCGTCGAGGGTATCGTAGACGCTGCGAACCAGATCTTCGCGTCGATGCTGGCCTGGCTGAAGGCCGACGAAGCGATGGCCTTTCCGACGCCCGATCGACCGTTGTCCTCGCGGGCCGCCAATGCCTGATTACGTCGTCGACATCTCGAATTGCGATCGCGAGCCGGTCCATCTGATCGGCGAGGTGCAGACCTATGGGACGCTGGTCGCGGCCGATGAAACCGATCTGATCATCCGGCACGTCGCCGAGAACAGTGCCGCGGTCCTGGGCCACGAGCCAAAGGCGTTACTCGGACAACCCTTGTCAAAAATCCTCGCCCCCCTTCAGTTGGCGGAACTGATACAGGCCCGCGACGCATCGGAGGGCACCTTCGCCCTGAGCGCGCTCACGATTGCGGGGCCGGACGGCGGCGGCCGCAGCCTGGATTGTCTGGCCCACCGCCACGACGGGACCATCGTCGTCGAGATGCTCGCGCCGCAGGCCGAGAATTCGTCCGAGGGAATGCGTGACGAACTCCGCCAGCGGTTGGCCTATGAACTGACCAAGCCGGAAAGCGTCGAGGACCTGACGCAGGTCGGCGTGCGTCTATGCCGCCTGATCACCGGTTATGACCGGGTGATGGCTTATCGATTCCACGAGGATCTGCACGGCGAGGTCATCGCCGAGGACACCGAAAGAGATGACCGGTATCTAGAGCATTTTCCGATCACTCTTGGTCATATCCGGCTGCGGCGAAGTAGTTTTGGCATTCTGTGGG
>JAQCGR010000301.1 GCA_027619995.1 Pseudomonadota bacterium
GCATCATGTTGCGCAGGCTTGCCGCAACACATTCAACCTAGATTCAAACTTTCCGGAACGGCTCTAAGACCAGGACCGCGCGCCTCCCCCCGAGGCGTCAGTACATGTATTCGCGGAACAGCGGGTCGACGCTTTCGTCCCAGCGGTCGCGATAGGCTTCCAGCTTGCGTTCGGCCGGGGTGATGCCGGATTCGGCGATCTCGTCCAGCGCGCTCAGGAAATGGGTTTCGTCGTCGCCGAACTCGTCGAGAACGGCGCGGTTCTTGAGCCCCGCCCGGGCGATCTTGAGGGTCTGGATGGCCAGATCCTGAACCGTGCCGCCCCGAAACGGCGTCTTCAGCGCGCGGCGCGCCACGTCGTTGCGCAGGAACTCGCGTTCCTCGTGGCTCCAGTCCTTGACCAGATCCCAGGCCGCGTCGAGCGCCGCGTCGTCATAGAGCAGACCGACCCAGAGCGCGGGCAGCGCGCAGAGCCGGCGCCAAGGCCCGCCATCGGCCCCGCGCATCTCGATGTAGCGCTTGAGCCGGACCTCCGGGAAGGGCGTGGTCATGTGGTCTTCCCAGTCGCTCATCGTGGGGAACTGCCCCTCGAAGCCCTGGAGCTTGCCGGCCATGAAGTCGCGGAAGGAGCGCCCGGCGACGTCGTGATAGGTGCCGTCGCGATAGACGAAATACATCGGCACATCGAGCACGTAATCGACCCAGCGCTCGTAGCCCATGCCCTCGTCGAAGACGAAGGGCAGCATGCCGCTGCGGTCCGGATCGGTGTCGGTCCAGATATGGCTGCGATAGCTGAGATAGCCGTTCGGCTTGCCCTCGGTGAAGGGCGAATTGGCGAAGAGCGCGGTGGCGATCGGCTGCAGAGCGAAGCTGACGCGCAGCTTCTTGATCATGGCCGCCTCGCTCTCGAAATCGAGATTCACCTGCACGGTGCAGGTGCGCAGCATCATGTCGAGACCCAGCTTGCCCTTCTTGGGCATGTATTCCCGCATGATCTTGTAGCGGCCCTTGGGCATCCAATGGACGTCGTCGCGCGCCCATTTCGGATCGAAGCCGACGCCGAGGAAGCCGATGCCCAGCTCCTCGCCGACCTGCTTGACTTGGTCGAGATGCTGGTTCACCTCGCGGCAGGTTTCGTGAACCGTGCGCAGCGGCGCGCCCGAGAGTTCGAACTGCCCGCCCGGCTCGAGGGAGATGCTGCAGCCGGCCCCGTCGGTCAGGGCAATGACATTGCCGCGCTCCTCGACGCGCTGCCAGCCGAAGCGGGTCATGCCGTCGAGCACGGCGCGGATGCCGACATCGCCCTCGTAGGGCAGGCGGCGCAGGTCGTCGAGCCGGAAGACGAACTTCTCGTGCTCGGTGCCGATGCGCCAATCCTCGGGCGGCTTGGCGCCACCCTCCATGTATTCGACGAGCTGGCGCTTGTCGCGCAGCGTCGCGCCGGCGCTCTTGGGTGGTGCTGACATGGGCCTTGCCGGCCTCCCGTTCTCGTTCAACTTCAGGGACGTCAGCGCGTCAGCCCGCCCTGCCAGTCCCCCAGGGCGGACTGCCAGAGGGCGAGCACGGCAACCGCCGCCGTCTCCGCGCGAAGAATGCGCGGACCCAACGCAACGGGGGTAACAAATTCGAGTTTCCGCAAGCGGTCAAGCTCGCCCTTCGCAAAGCCCCCTTCCGGCCCGATCATTAATGCGGCGGGGGCACCGGGCGCGCCCGCCAGATCGACCGCCAAGGCGCCGAATGCCTCGGCGGCGGGCGGGGCCCCGCCCGTCTCGTCGCACAGGATCAGGCGCCGATCCGCCGGCCAGTCGCCGAGCAGCGCGTCGAGCGGCCGCGGCTTCGCGACACACGGCACGCTCAATCTTTCGCATTGCTCGGCCGCTTCCATGGCGATCGCCGCGAGGCGGTCGGTGTTGACGCGCTGGGCATCGGTGCGCGCGGTGAAGACCGGGAGGAGCGCCGAGACCCCCATCTCCGTCGCCTTCTGGGCGATCAGGTCGGTCGCCGTGCGCTTGAGCGGGGCGAAGACCAGCCAGAGGTCCGGCTCCGCCGTCTGGGGCCGCATCAGGGTCTCGGCCCGCGCCACCGCGCGGCGCTTGCCCAGCTCGGTCAGGACAGCGCGCCATTCCCCGTCGCGGCCGTTGAACAGCGCGATTCCGTCGCCGACCGACCGGCGCATGACCGCACGCAGGTAATGAGCCTGACCCTCGGCGAGCGGGATTTCGGCCCCGGCCGCCAGATCCGCCGCGACGAACAGGCGCGGGCCGGGCCGGCCGGTCGCCGCCTCGGCATCGGGGCTGGTATCGGAAGCGGAACTTCTATCGCTGGCCATGCGCGCTATATCTCATTGCCGTATGTCTCGTTCCTGGGGGCGGAGCGGGCTATGCTTATAGCGCCATGAACGACACCTCCAAAACCGCCGCCGGAACCGCCGGCGGCTTCCAGGACAGCGCCTCGCGGGTCGATATCCGCCCGGACGCGCCGGTCATGCGGATTCTGCCCGCCGCCGCGCGGCCCTATGCCGAGCTGATGCGGCTCGATCGGCCGATCGGCACCTGGCTGCTGCTGCTGCCCGGCTGGTGGAGCATCGCGATGGCGGCCGGCGCGCCCGGCGTTTCGGGGCCGGGTTTCTGGACCGTCGCCTGGTATTTCCTGGCCTTCGGGATCGGCGCGGTGCTGATGCGCGGCGCGGGCTGCACATGGAACGACATCACCGACCGGGATTTCGACGCCCAGGTCGCGCGCACGGCGACCCGGCCCATCGCCAGCGGCCAGATTTCGGTCAAGAGGGCCCTGCTCTTCCTCGGCGCGCAGATGCTGACCGCCCTGCTGATCCTTTTGAGCTTCAACGGTTTCGCCGTGCTGATGGGCGCGGGCTCCCTCCTCCTCGTCTTCCTCTATCCCCTGGCCAAACGGGTGACCCATTGGCCCCAGGCCGTGCTCGGCCTGACCTTCAACTGGGGCGCCCTGCTGGGCTGGGCGGCGGTGATGGGCGAGCTGGCCCTCGCCCCCGTCCTGCTCTATGCCGCCGGCTTCTTCTGGACCCTGGGCTACGACACGATCTACGCCCATCAGGACAAGGAGGACGACGCCATCGTCGGGGTGAAATCCTCGGCCCTCGCCCTGGGCGAGCGGACCAAGCCCTTCCTCTGGGTCTTCTACGGCATCGCCCTGACCCTGATGACCGCCTCGCTGATCGCCCTGGATGCGGGCTGGCCGGCCTATCTCGGCCTGCTCGTCGGCGCGGGTCATCTCGGCTGGCAGGCCGCAACGGTCGATATCCACGACCCCGCCGATTGCCTGGCCAAATTCCGCTCCAACCGGGTGTTCGGCTGGATCCTGCTGGCCGGCCTCGCCGCCAGCGGCCTGCTGGCCACCGTTTGACGGCCGGGATCGACCCCAAGGACGCCTTCGTCAGAAAGAACACGGCGGTCGCGCGCCCGCCCCTGGTGCCGGAAATCGCGCTTTATCAGGCGACCGAGATCACGCCGATCTGGCATGCGACGGAAAGCTTCCTGGAGGAACTCGGCCTGGAGCCGCCCTTCTGGGCCTTCGCCTGGGCCGGGGGCCAGGCCCTGGCGCGCCATCTGCTGGACCATCCGGACCTAGTGCGGGGCAAGCGGGTGCTGGACTTCGCCGCCGGATCGGGCCTCGCGGGCATCGCCGCCCTGATGGCCGGCGCGGCGCGGGTCGAGGCGGTCGAGATCGACGCCTATGCCGCGGCGGCGATCCGCCTCAACGCCGCCCTGAACGGGGTCTCGCTCGAAATCAGCCTCGACGATATCGTGGACGCGCCGAACCCCGGCTGGGACGTCGTGCTGGCGGGCGACGTCTGCTACGAGCGGGCCATGGCCGGGCGCGTCTTCCCCTGGCTGCGCCGCCTCGCCGGCGACGGCGCCCTGGTCCTGATGGGCGACCCCAACCGGACCTATCTGCCCAAGGACGGGCTGACCCCGATCGCCCGCTATGCCGTCGAGACGACCCGCGCGATCGAGGACACGGATGTGCGCAACGCCGTGGTCTGGCAAATCGAGCCGGAATAGGCCGATTTCGCGCGGAATTGCGCCGCGCCGGGCCGAAATTGCCGCGAATCCGACGGGCGCGCGGCAGGCCAAGCCGTTGGTCTTGAAGGTATATTCCGAAGGATCAATGACTTGCATGGAAGATAACCCGGATTCTTGGCATTTGTTGACATCGGCCCGG
>JAQCGR010000302.1 GCA_027619995.1 Pseudomonadota bacterium
CGCTGCCAGGAGGCAGGGCCCGCCGGGCGGCGAAAGCATCGACGCCCGGCGCGGCCGAAAGCCGCCCCCGATCAGAGGTAGCTGACCTCGCCCGTGTCGAGCGTGTAGATCGCCGGAACGATCTTGAGCTTTCCAGCGGCGACGAGATCCGCCAGCAGCGTGCTCGACGCCGTGAGACGTGCCGCGGTGCGGCGCGCGCTCTCCATGGCGGCATTGTTCGTGTAATTCCCGGCCTCGCCCTGGGTGGCGATGGCGGCGGGCAGGATCGGCTCGATCATCGGGCCGATCGCGCCGGGATAGGTCGCGTTCTTGGTGACGACATCGCAGGCCGCCGCGACCGCGCCGCAGCTGGTATGGCCGAGCACGACGATCAGCGGCACACCCAGGACGACGGAGCCGTATTCGACCGTGCCGAGAGTCGCCGTGTCCACCAGATTGCCCGCGTTGCGGGCGACGAAAAGCTCGCCCAGGCCCAGGCCGCCGAAAATCAGTTCGGGCGGCTTGCGGCTGTCGGCGCAACCGATGATCGTGGCCCAGGGCGCCTGGCCCTCGACCCCCGCGGCGCGCTGCGCCTCGAGACCCATGGAGCAGAGCTTCGGATCGGAGATTTAGCGCGCATTGCCCTCTTTCAGAGCGGCCAGCGCCTCGTCCGGCGTCCCCGGCCGCGCGGCTGCCGCATGCGCGACGCTCGCCCCACCACCGAGCCCGGCGGCCGCCAAACCGCTCGCCGCCAAGCCCACGGCCCCGAGTTTCAGAAGGTCCCTGCGGCCGACCGGGGCGCGTTTTTCGTTGTCGCTCATGTTCGGTTTTCCTTTGATCCGATGATCTCTCGTTATCGTAGGGCCGTTCTTACCACGCCCGACGACCCGCGCGCGACGGACGCCTCATCGACCGTCCCAGCCGTTCGGTCCAGCACGCCCCCCAAAGCCATTCTGCCTTGCGCCGGCATGCGACCGATAAACGGAATGCCCGTATCCCGAACGCGCCGGATCGTGACAGGGTGCCGTGGCGGCGTTGCGTCCGCACCGCCACCGGCCGATCCGATCCGTGCCGTAGTGCCCCGCGGTGGAGAATTATCTCCACCCGAGCCTTGGAGGCCATCTTGGTTCAGGACCAGATCATCGAATCCCTTGACGAAAACCTCAGCGACGAAGCCCTTGATCGCGGCGAATTAGGCCGACCTTGCGGTATCGGGGTCTGCAAGACGGTTTTAGGCTGCATGTCGAAGGGTAAATCCGGCTCCGACCTCTGATTCCGGACGCCGTCGCGTGATGGGCCCGCCCCCTCCGTTCTACGACGCGGGGCGGGCCGCTTCATGTCCGGCGGATCGATATTTCGTATCCCGGCCCTGCAGGCATCGCCTCTGAAATTTAATTGTGTCCCGTAAAATACCAGAGGAATTTCCGCATCATTGATGCGATGCGGGCTGGGTGAGCGCGCCCTCAAGCTCCGCGATATGCGCCTTGAGACCTGCAATCGTCGGGGCGATCTCCTCGAGCGTATAGCGTGGCGTGATGTGCTGCGGGCAGTTCCAGTCGAAGCCCTCGACCGCGATGACGAAACCTCGCTCGACCCGTGCCCGGTAGTCCGGCATTTCGAGGCGCGATAGCACCTCCTGGTCGTCGAGCGCGATGATCCGGGCGCGGCCGAACAGCTTGAGCCGGGTCTTGTTCGGGTAATCCATGAAGAACAGTGACACCCGGTCGTCCGTCGTCAGGTTTCCGACGCTGACATACTGGCGGTTGCCGCGGAAATCCGCGAAGCCGATCGTGTTCCCGTCGAGCACGCGCACGAAGCCCGTCGGCCCGCCGCGATGCTGAATGTAAGGCCAACCCGTCTCGCTGACGGTGGCCATATAGAACGAGTTGCGCGCCGCGATGAATTCGGACTCGGCTTCGGTGAGCCGGTGGTTCACCGCCTCCGGCACGCCCTCCTTCCGAGCGTAGGCGGACCGGCTTCCCAGCTTCTCCTGCAGCGTCTTCACCGTCGGCGTGAAGGCGATCTCCGCAAAATGATGTGGCATGACAGACTCCTGCGGGCTTCGCGCGCCCTTGTTAAAGGTCGAGATTCGACAGGCTCGGGTGATCCAAGGGGCGAGGCCCTTGCGGCCAATGGAACTTCCGGTCTCTCTCGCCGATCGGCTGATCGTTGATGCTCGAGAAGCGCAGTCGCATCAATCCGCGCTCGTCGAATTCCCAGTTCTCGTTGCCATGGCTGCGGAACCAGTTTCCGGCGGCGTCGCGCCACTCATAGGCGAAGCGCACCGCGATGCGATTCTCGGCGAAGGCCCAAAGCTCCTTGATCAGGCGATACTCAAGCTCCCGCTCCCATTTGCGCCGCAGGAAGGAGACAATCTCGGCGCGACCGACCGGAAATTCCGCACGGTTTCGCCAGCGGCTGTCTTCCGTGTAGGCGAGCGACACGCGCTCCGGGTCGCGCGTGTTCCAGGCATCCTCTGCCATCCGCACCTTCTGGACAGCACTCTCGCGCGTGAACGGCGGCAAGGGCGGGCGAGCGCCGGGTTGGATCATCTGGTTCATTGAGGTCTCCTTTCCCTGTTCCGGCCTCTGTTCCGGCGAACAGCGGCGCGGCCGAAGCCGCGCCGGCTCGCGTGCCCGATGGTCAGGCGGCCTCGTTCACGCCGATCTTCGGGAAGTCGATCTCGATCTGGGTCGCCTTGCCGAGCAGGTTGGTGAAGATGTTCATCGCGACATGGGTGATGATCTCGATGATCTCAGCATCGGAGTGCCCGGCAGCGCGGACAGCGTCGAACTCGGCCTTGCTCACCTGGCCGGTATGCTCGACCAGCGCGCGCGCGAAGGTCAGCGCGGCTTCCGCCTTGATGTCCGCTGATCGGCCCTTGCGATTGGCGAGCATCTCTTGGTTGTCGAGGCCTACCTTCCGACCGATCGCCGTGTGCGCCGATACGCAGTACTGGCAGGCGTTCTGCTCGGCCACCGCGAGCGCGATGCGCTCGCGCGTCTTCGGGTCGAGCACGCCAGATCCGGCGATCGCATGGATACCGAGGAAGGCATTCAGCCCGGCCGGCGAATTCGCCAGCACGCGGATGAAATTCGGAACCATGCCGAGGCCAGACTGGACGGCATCCAGAAGCTTCTTGGTCTCGCCAGTGGCGGTTTGGGGGTCGATAACGTCAACTCGAGCCATGAGATTGATCTTTCCTGAACAGATGGCGCGGTGCTCCTCGGCGCCGCTCCCAGCTAATTTGGCTCATCACGGAGATTGTAAGAATATCCGTTATATGGAACATATTATTCCTAATGGAGGAATAATATATGGACCGCCTGCATGAGATGGAGGTGTTCATCGCGGTCGCGGATGCCGGCAGCTTCGTCAAGGCCGGCACAAGACTGCGTCTATCGCCCCCGGCCGTGACGCGCGCCATCTCGGCGCTTGAGGACCGCCTCGGCGCGCGCGTCTTCAACCGCACGACCCGCAGTCTGTCGATCACCGATGTCGGGCAGCGCTTCCTGGAAAGCGCACGGCACGTCCTCTCGGACCTCGACACGGCGGAGAAGGAGGCGGTGGGCGAAGCCGCCATGACTCAGGGTCACCTCACCATCACGGCTTCGGTGACCTTCGGCCGATCCGCACTTCCGCCGGTCGTTTGCGACTTCCTCGGCGAGCAACCGCGCGTCTCGGTGTCCGTTCTCCTGCTCGATCGCGTCGTGAACCTCGTCGAGGAAGGGGTCGACGTCGCCGTGCGCATTGGTCGCCTGCCGGATTCGAACCTGATCGCCAAGCGGATTGGCGCAGTCCATCGGATCCTGGTCGCGAGCCCCGATTACCTGGCCAAGCGCGGCGCGCTCGCCTCCCCGGCGGATCTACGGCTGCATTCCGTGATTGCCTTCACGGGCCTCATGCCGAACCGCGAATGGCGTTTCCTGAACGGGCAGAAACAGGGCAGCGTGAGCCTGCATCCAGCCTTCGAGATAAACGATGCGGTTGCCGCCATCCAGGCCGCTGAGATGGGACACGGCGTCACGATCGCGTTGTCTTATATGGTGATCGACAAGATCCGCGAAGGGAAGCTGGTGTCGGTCCTCGACGCCTTTGCGTTGCCGCCCCAGCCGGTACACCTGGTCTACCCTCATGCCCGGCTCGTCGCGCCCAAGATCCGCGCCTTCATCGACTTCGCAGCGCCCCGGCTGAAGACCACCCTCGACCAATTGGCGTG
>JAQCGR010000303.1 GCA_027619995.1 Pseudomonadota bacterium
TGTTGAATCAGAAATCCCGATCCAACGGAACCCCCTATTTCGATTCACGCAGATCGGATGATGCTCTAGACTTGCCCTCCACAGGACGGTTTCGCGAAGGAGGATCTTGTGGCCAATGTCTTTGTTCCTGCGGAAATCCCGCTGGAGGACCGCACGCTCGGCCGCGTTCTAGGCCGCGCCGTCGCCCTGTTCGGCGACAAGCCGTTCCTCAAGACCGTCGACGGCGAGGTCGTGACCTATACGGGGCTCGACCGCCGCTCGAACCGCCTGGCGCATGGCATCGCTGGTTTCGGCATCGGCCATCAGGAAACGGTGCTGATCATGCTGCCGGACGTGACCGACTACATCGCCCTGTGGTGCGGCCTCGGCAAGCGCGGCGCCATCGAGGTGCCGGTGAACCTGGCCTATCGCAAAAGCATCCTGAGGCGGATCTGCAACGATTCCGGGGCGAAGACGATCATCATCGACCGGATCTATCTGGATCGGCTGGAGGAGATCGCCGAGGAACTCGCAACGCTCGACTGCTGCATCCTCTATTCCCAGGACGAGACCCTGCGCGGCGACCTTTCCCTGCCGCCCCAGCTGGCCAAGCGCTGCCGCGCAGCCGCCTTCGAAGATCTGCTCGCCGCCGAAGAAGCGCCGTTCGAGGCCGAGCCCGCCTTCCACGATCTGGTCGGCGTCATGTACACCTCGGGCACGACGGGCGCGTCGAAGGGGGTCGCGGTGACCCATGCCCATTCCTTCGCCTATGCCGACGGCGCGGGGGAGATTTTCGCGCTCTGCCCGGAGGACGTCTTCTACAGTTCGGGCCTGCCCCTGTTCCATGTCGGCGGCCAATGGGCGGTCTGTTACGCCACCATGATCTATGGCGGGACGGTGGTCATCCGCCAGGGCTATTCCAATAGCCATTTCTGGTCCGATATCGCCGAGCATGGCGGCACGGTCGTCTTCCTCCTCGGCGCGATCGCCAATTTTCTCTGGCAGCAGCCGGAGAGCCCCGAGGACGCGGCCACGCCGCTCAAGAAGATCGGGATGTTTCCCCTGCTGCCGCAGCACGAGGCCTTCGCCGCGCGCTTCGGCGTCGAGATTTCCTCGGGCTACGGCTCGACCGAGGACCCTTGCCCGATGATCCATCATTTCGGCGAGCCCTATCCCAACAGCAAATGCGTCGGCTATGCCCGGGCCGACAAATTCGAGGTCAAGATCTTCGACGAGCTGGACCGGGAATGCCCGCGCGGCACGATGGGGGAGATCTGCGTCCGGCCCAGGAACAGCTGGGACATCATGCTGAAATACTGGAATCAGCCGGACTACACGGCCGAGGCCTTCCGGAACCTCTGGTATCACACGGGCGATGCCGGCTATCAGGACGAGGAGGGCCGCTTCTATTTCGTCGACCGGGTGACCGATTCCATGCGCCGGCGGGGCGAGAACATCTCGTCCATGGAGGTCGAGGACGAGGTCAACCAACACCCGGACGTGCTCGAATGCGCGGTCTTCCCGGTCTGGGACGAGCATTCGGAGCAAGAGGTCATGGTTGTCGTCACGCCCAAGGCCGGGCGGAAGATCGACCCCGAGGAGCTGATCCGCTTCCTCGACAAGCGCATGGCCTATTTCATGGTGCCCCGCTATGCCGATTTCTCGGATGAAATCCCCAAGACCCCGACCGGCAAGATTCAGAAATTCACCCTGCGCGACAAAGGGGTGACGCCGACGACCTGGGACCGGGTCGCGGCCGGCGTGAAGCTGTCGCGCTGACCAGTCCCATGCCCGCCATCGTCTTCGATCTCGACGGCACCCTGGTCGACAGCGCGCCGGACCTTCATGCCGCCGCCAACGCGACCCTGGCCGACGAAGGGCTGGCGGCGCTGAGCCTCGCCACGATCGAATCCTATATCGGCGACGGCATCGACGCGCTCGTCGCCCGCTGCCTCGCCCCATCGACGAAGGCCCCCGCGAAGATCGCGGCCGCCTCGGCGCGTTTCCGGCGCCATTACGCGGACCGGAAACACCGGGGCACGACGGTCTATCCGGGCGCGGCCGCGGCATTGGCGCAATTGAAGACATCCGGTCATCGCCTCGCGGTCTGCACCAACAAGGACGAGGGTTTCGCGCGCGACATTCTCGCCGCGACCGGCCTGCTCGCCAGCATCGATATCGTGGTCGGCGGCGACACCACCGGGTGCCAGAAGCCCGACCCGACGCCGCTGCTCGCCTGCGTCCGGCTATGCGGCAAACGCCCGGCCGGAAGCCTCTATATCGGCGATAGCGAAATCGATGCGGAAACGGCTGCCGCCGCGGGAATTGCCTTCGTTCTCTATGAGGGCGGTTATCGCAGGTACCCTGGCAGACCCCTGCGTGCCCGCGCTTCCTTCCAGGCTTTCGCGATCCTGCCCGAGGTTATAGCGCGTTTGGAGGAAGCTATTTCTCGAGAAGCGACGTGACTCCGCGCCAGTCCGGCGGCGGCGCGGCCGCCATGTCCGTCGCGCGTTCCGCCATGGCGCCGGCCCCAGGAATATCCACGAGGGCAGCCCAGGTTCGAGCGGCCTCTTCGAAACGGCCGGCACGATAGGCCGAGAGCGCCTCGCCATAGGCCTGTTCGCAACCTTCCTGGTCCGGGTTCAGGGGCGAGAAGATCGTCACGGGCTCGTCCCGCCCGACGACGGTGATCCGATCGATCTCCAGCAAGGGCACCGCATCCCCACAGCGGGCCGCCGTCGCCTCGCTGACCAGGATCTCGGTTCCGAATGCCTTGTTCGCCCCTTCCAGACGGGAGGCCAGGTTCACCGCATCGCCCATGACCGTGTAGTTGAAGCGCCGGCGCGAGCCGATATTGCCAACCAGGACGGAGCCGGTGTTGATGCCGATGCGCTGACCGAAATTCGGTTCGCCGCGTTGCGCGAACTCCCGATTGAGGGCGTTCAGCCGGACACCGCAAGCGATCGCGGCGCGCACCGCTTGAGCCGCATGATCTTCGGCGTCGTAAGGCGCCCCGAAGGCCGCGACGATGGCATCGCCGATAAATTTGTCGACGAAGCCGCCATGCTCCTCGATCACGTCGGTCATTGCGGAAAGATAGCGGTTGAGAAGCTCGACCAGATCGCTCGGCGTCCGGCCCTCGGACAGGCGGGTGAAGCCGGCGATATCGGAGAAGAAGATCGTGACCTCTCGCTCCTCCCCGCCGAGTTCCGGGCTGCGCCCCGATTCGACCATCCGGTCGATGACCTTGGCGGCGAGATAGAGACCGAACATACGGTAGAGCCGACGCTTGTCGCGGTCGGTCACCATGATGCGAAAGCCGGTCATGGCGGCAAAACCGAGGCCGCCGGCGGCCAGGGGCGGCAGCAGCGGCAGAACGATCAGCGCCTGGAAGGCAACAGTCGCCGTCACGGTCCAGACGGCGGCGAGCAAGGAGCCGGCCGCCGCCAGCGGCGCCATGGCGCGCGCCAGGCCGGTCGCCGCCAGGGCAAAGGCGAAGCCTAGGAACCACTGGACGAGACCGCCGGGACGACTTGCGATTTCGCCGTTCAGAAGGTTGTCGATAACGGCGGCATGGATGAACACCCCCGGAATCGCGTCGCGCGCGGCGGTCGGCGCACCAAGCCCCTCGGGTGGCTGGAGGGCACAGCGCGGCCCGTTGGCGCCCTGCTCTCGCGCGCCCGAGAAACGCTGGGAGGTCAGCCTGCGGTCCTCCTCGTCGAGGAAGCCGCCGATCAGCACGACCTTGCCCGCGAACTGGGTCCGCAGGAAATCTCCGTCGCCCTTCTCCACGCAGGCGACGATATCGGCGAAGGAATAGGTCGGATAGGCAGCCGTGGTGCCCGGAAAGGCGATGGGAATCGTTTCGTCCGGGCTGTCGGCGAGCACCATGCCGGCCCAGGCGACCGATCCGTCCTCGCCGATGACGGGCGTGTTTCCCTTCGCGCGCGCCGCCAGATCGAGAGCGAAAGCCATCTCGTAGCCGCCTCCCGCCGCAGCTTCGCGCCTGAACATCAGCGCCGCGTCCCGAATCACACCGTCTGCATCGTCGGGCAGATTGACCGACCGGATATTCGCGCCGTGCCCGACGGCGAAGCTTTGGGCCGGTGTCGGACCTATCGGCTCATTGCGGTGCTGTACCTTGGCGAGCACCAGACGCCCGTCCTGGCTAGAGCA
>JAQCGR010000304.1 GCA_027619995.1 Pseudomonadota bacterium
GGCCGCCGGCGCGGGACTGGCATGGCAATCGGGGTGGCGCCCGCCGGACCGGCTCAATCCCTGGGCGCCGATTCGGGTGGCCGGGGCGCCGGGGCCGTTCCTCGGTTTCAAACTTCGCCGGATGGAAGGCGACCGCGCGCTTTGCGAGGCGGCCCTGGCGGGATCGACCTTGCGCTATCGCGCGGTAGAGGATCGCCGGACCGGCGAGGATTGCGGTTTCGAGAATGCTGTGCGGGTGGCGGGGTCCGATCTGTCCTATGGCGCCGGCTTCGTGGCGACCTGCAGGCTGGCGGTCGGCTTGGCCCTATGGGAAACCCATGTCCTCCAGCCCGCGGCGCGCGCGAGTTTCGGCGCGGAGGTGCGCGGGATCGATCATTTTGGCACCTATGCCTGCCGCAACGTCAACAACCGGCAGACCGGGCGGCGCAGCCAACATGCTTTCGCCAATGCGATCGATATTGCCGGATTTCGGCTCGCCGACGGGCGGCATGTCACGGTCCTGCACGATTGGCAGGATGCCGGCGACGACCCTGCTGCGAATTTTCTAGCGGCGGTCCATGACGGCGCGTGCGGCATCTTCGGCACCGTGCTCGGCCCGGCCTACAACGCCGCGCACCGCAATCATTTCCATTTCGACATGGGGGCCTTCTTCGGCCTCTGCCGCTAAATGAAAGGCCGGCCGCCGGGTTTGTCCGTTCCGGTTGCCGGCCTCACGCAGTCCGGATGGGCTATTCGGCAGCCTGGGCGAGTTGCGGCTGCTGACGGATCGGCGGCGTTTCATCGGCTCCGCGCTCCTTCAGGGCCTTGTTGACGGCCGGAATCACATCGCTACCGAGCTTTTCCAAGGTCTTCATGACGCGGTCATGCGGCACGCCGCCGAGTTGCAGGTTGAAGGCGGTATGGCTGTGCCCGAGGACTTCGTGATCGTGCAGGATCTTCTCGATCACCGTCTCCGAATCGCCGATCAGATAGTTGTCGACCATCTGCTCGAGCGGCGGCTCGTCCTGGGCCGGGGCCTCCTCGACGAAGATGCCGTTGAACTTTTCGTATTTCAGCCGGAGAGCCAGAGAAACGCGCGAGGAATAGCGCGCCCGCGCGGCGGCGTCGCGCGCCTCTTCCTTGCTGTCGGTGATATTGGTGAAACGCATGACGGATAGAGGCTGCTTCGCTGGGTCCTTGCCGATCCGCTCGTAGATCGAACCATAGGTTTCGTGGACCCGGTTCAGCATCTCGATCGGATTCCAGCTCGGCGTCAGGAAGGGCACATAGCCGCTCTTCGCCACGCGCTCCTGCATCGCCGGGACGTTCAGCAGCCCGGCGACCCAGGTTTCGGGCATTGGCTTCTGGACCGATTTGATGGCGATCTGGGTTTCCGGAATCTGGAAATGCTTGCCGTCGTATTTGAAGGAGTCCTGGGTCAGCGCGAGTTCGATGATGTCGAGAATCTCCATCGTCGTCTCGATATTGTCCGACAGCTTCGTGCCGAAGCGTTGGAACTCGTAATCCTGATAGCCGGAACCGACGCCCAGAACGAAACGTCCGTTCGAGAGGGTGTCGACCATGGCGATTTCCTGCGCCACGCGCATCGGATTGTAGAGCGGCAGGACGAGGACGGCGGAACCGACGCGGATCTTCGAGGTGAATCCCGATGCCCAGGCCGCCGCCATCAGGGGTGAGGGGCAGAGGCTGTAATTGTTGAAATGATGCTCCGCGAACCAGGAGGTCTCGAAACCGGCCTCTTCAGCGAGCTTGATCTGCTCTTTCACGTCCTCGAAAACGTCCGTGTCTTTCCAGGACGGATCGCGCTTCTGCATCAGGTTGAAGAGATCGAATTTCATGCGGGCGGTTCCCTGCTATCTGATTCTGACGTCGGACATGATTCGGGTGCGGGCGGTGCCTGTCTCCAGGACCGTCAGGTTGGTGGGCAAACCTGCAGCCAATCCGGTTCGGCGGTCAACCCGGTGCCGGGTCTTGTAACGGTATCCTCGATTGCAAGCAGCTATAGGCGCGGCATCATGGCTTTGCTAACGTTGATTCTCGCGGGAAGGTAAGCCCGAGCGACGAGAACGGGACGGGGGAGAAACGGCGCGATGGTCATGCCGGCGCAGGTCTACGATGCCTGGGACAGTATCGATGTCGATATTTTCGATCCGAAGCTCTACGAGGCGTGTCGCAGGCCGATGGCCGAGGCGGAGACGATGCCACCCTGGTGCTATACGAGCGACGCCTTCTATCGCCGTGAGGTCGCAACGATCTTCATGAAGATCTGGAATTTCGTCGGGCGCACGGATCAGGTGCCGAATCCCGGCGATTACACCGCCTTCGAGTTTGCCGGCGTGCCTGTTGTCATCCTGCGCGACCGCGATGGCGAGGTGCGTGCCTTCGCCAACACCTGCCGCCACCGGGGCGCGCAACTGCTTGAGGGCGACGGCAATTGCCGCGCCATCCAATGCCCCTATCACGGCTGGACATACGGCCTCGACGGCGGCCTGACCGGCGCGCCGGACATGGAGAAGACCAGGGGTTTCGACCGCGCCTATTTCGGCCTGACCCCTGTCCGGATGGAAACCTGGGCCGGCTTCATGTTCATCAATTTCGACCCCGATGCCGGGCCGCTCAAGGACTTCATCGGGGATCTCGACGGCATGCTGGCGAGCCACGAAATGGAAGACATGGTGACCACGCGGCGCGCGGTCTTTTCAATCGACTGCAACTGGAAGATCTTCGTCGAGAATGCGATGGAGGCCTATCACATCCCCATGGTGCACGGCGGCTCGATCTCTAAGCACAAGGCCAAGAAAAAGCGCGAGTCCTCTCAGGCCGTCGATGGCGAGTTCGTTTATCTCTACACCGAACAGGCGGGCAGTCGCGCTTTGATGCCGGGCGATACGGGTTTCCCCGAAATCGAAAGCCTGGACGCCAAGGCTGCGGCCGGCTCCTACTATCCGCTGATCTATCCCTCGACCATGTTCTGCTGCACCTCCGACTGCATGTGGTATCTGGAGGTGCATCCCAAGGGGCCGCACAAGATGGACCTGATCCACGGTGCGGTCTTCCCGAGGAAGACGGTGGAGCGGGATGATTTCGACGAGATCGCGAAGAAGTATTACGGGCGTTGGGACCAGACGGCGGTCGAGGACAACACTATTTCGGAGATCCAGCAGCGAGGGCTTAATTCTCCGCTAGCGCGACCCGGACGGCTCTCCTACATGGAGCCGCTGGTCCATACCATCGACAACTGGGTCCTCGATCGGGTTTTGGGCGAAGACACGCCCGCCGGGCGGGGTATCCGCGACTAGCGAAAGACTGACAATCAATTGGCCAATTGGCCGCGAAGTATCGCGGCCGAAGAGCGGAGGGGTGGGGATGAGGCCGTTCGAGCGCGACGAGTACATGACGCGGGTCGCCAAGACCAAGGCGAGCATGGCGGAGAAGGGGGTCGACGTCCTGATCGTCACCGACCCCGGAAACATGAACTACCTGTCCGGGTACGACGGCTGGTCCTTCTATGTCCACCAATGCCTGGTGGTGGCGCGGGACCATGATGAGCCGGTCTGGATCGGGCGTGCCCAGGACGCCAATGGCGCTTATGTCACGGCCTTTCTCGACCATGCCAATGTCATCGGCTATCCCGACCATTACGTGCAGTCGACCGAACGCCATCCGATGGATTTCGTCGCCGACTTCCTGATCCAGCGTGGCTGGGACAAGGGCACGCTGGGCAGCGAGCAGGACAACTATTACTACACGGCCGCCTGTCAGGCCGCGCTGGAGAAGGGCCTGCCGAACGTCAAGTTCAAGGATACGACAGGCCTGGTTAACTGGGTCCGGGTCGTGAAGTCCGAACGCGAGATCGGTTATATGCAGGACGCCGCGCGCATCATGGAAAAGGTGATGCATCTGGCAATCGACCGGATCGAGCCGGGCATGAAGCAATCGGCCCTGGCCGCCGAGATCTTCCGGGCGGAGGTCGTGGGCACCGAAGGCTATGGCGGCGGCTATCCCGGCATCCTGCCGCCCCTCATGCCGACGGGCGACGCTTCGAACGCGCCGCATCTGACCTGGACGGACAAGGAATTCGTGGCGGGCGAGGGGACTATCTACGAACTGGGCACGACTCGTCACCAGTATCACTGCCCGATGGCGCGGACG
>JAQCGR010000305.1 GCA_027619995.1 Pseudomonadota bacterium
TTGAATCAGAAATCCCGATCCAACGGAATCCCCTATTTCGATTCACGCAGATCGGATGATGCTCTAGGCTGAGAACAAGGAATGGGAGACACGATGCCCGACGGCGGTGAAGCCATCACGGTCCGGATTCTCCGCGCCATCGACGAGGTTCCAGCCGCCGACTGGGACGTCTGCGCGGCCGGCGATCCGTTTACGCGCCACGCCTTCCTATCGAGCCTCGAGGATAGCGGCTCCGCCACCGGTGAAACCGGATGGCTGCCCCAGCACCTGGTCGCCGAAGATACCGGCGGTCGCGTTCTGGGCGTGGCGCCGATGTATCTGAAAAGCCATTCCTACGGCGAGTACGTCTTCGACTGGGGCTGGGCCGAGGCCTATGAACGGGCCGGCGGGCGCTACTACCCCAAGCTACAGGTTTCCGTGCCCTTCACCCCGGCGACCGGCCGGCGCCTGCTGGTCCGCCCAGGCGAGACGCGCGACGTCGAAGCCGCGCTGATCGCCGGTCTGGAAAAGATCGCCCAGCGGGCCGGCATCTCCTCCATTCACGTCACCTTCCCGACCGAGCATGAATGGACACGGTTCGGCGAGGCCGGCTGGCTCCAGCGCATCGGCGAACAGTTCCATTGGCGCAACCGCGGCTATGACAGTTTCGACGGGTTTCTCGACGCCCTCGCCTCGCGCAAGCGCAAAGCGATCCGCAAGGAAAGGCGCCAGGTCGAGGACAGCGGCGTACGCCTGCACGCCCTGTCGGGCGACGATCTGAAAAGCGAGCATTGGGACGCCTTCTACGCCTTCTACACCCGCACCAGCGACCGGAAATGGGGCTATCCCTATCTCACCCGCGAGTTCTTCCATCTGCTCGACGCCCGGATGCCCGAGGATGTCGTGCTGATGATGGCCGAGCATGACGGCCAGTGGATCGCCGGCGCCCTGAACCTCAAGAGCGCCGATACACTCTTCGGCCGCAACTGGGGTTGCCTGGAGGAATACAAGTTCCTGCATTTCGAGGCCTGCTACTATCAGGCCATCGACTACGCGATCCTGCATGGCTTGGAGCGGGTCGAGGCGGGCGCCCAGGGGCCGCACAAGATCCAGCGCGGATACGAGCCGATCACGACCTACAGCGCCCATTGGATCGCGGACCCGGCCCTGCGCAACGCGGTCGAAAGCTTCCTGAGACGCGAACGCGACGCCGTGGAAGGCGAGATCGCCTATCTCGACGACCGCACCCCCTTCCGCCGTGCACCGGACGGCAGCAGACTCAAAGACGAGTCCTAGACGGCCCGCCGGCCCGACGGCTACCCGACCAGTTCGGGCACCTTGCCACGCTTCTTGCCCTTGGGCCCTTTCGGGGTCTTCGGCTTGCCCGGCGTCGCGGCATATTCGAGGACGAGACCGCCCTCGCCCACGTCCACCTTCGCGGTGCCGCCCTTGGCCAGCTTGCCGAAGAGAAGCTGCTCCGCCAGCGGCATCTTGATATGCGTCTGCACCCCCCGCCCGAGGGGCCGGGCGCCGAAGGACGGATCGTAGCCCTTGTCGGCGAGCCATTCGCGCGCCGCCTGGGTCAGTTCGATCGTCACGTCGCGGTCGCCGAGCTGCTCCTCCAGCTGCATGATGAACTTGTCGACGACCTTGAGGACGACGTCGCGGCCCAAGGCCGCGAAGGGAATGATCGCATCCAGCCGATTGCGGAATTCGGGGGTGAAGGTGCGGTTGATCGCCTCCTCGTCCTCGCCGATCCGCATCGAGCGTTCGAAGCCGATGGCCGGCTTGGCCAGTTCGGACGCGCCCGCATTGGTGGTCATGATCAGGATGACGTTGCGGAAATCGACCGACTTGCCGTTGTGATCGGTCAGCTTGCCGTAATCCATGACCTGCAGGAGGATATTGAAGACGTCGGGATGGGCCTTCTCGATCTCGTCCAGCAGCAGCACGGAATAGGGATGCTGGTCGATGGCGTCGGTCAGCAGCCCGCCCTGGTCGAAGCCGACATAGCCGGGCGGGGCGCCGATCAGCCGGCTGATGGAATGGCGCTCCATATATTCCGACATGTCGAAACGATGCAGGGCGACGCCCAAGGTATCGGCGAGTTGGCGGGCCGCCTCGGTCTTCCCGACGCCGGTCGGCCCCGAGAAGAGATAACTGCCGATCGGTTTCTCCGGCTCGCGCAACCCGGCGCGGGACAGTTTGATCGCAGCCGCAATCGCTTCGATCGCCTTGTCCTGACCATAGACCATTGTCTTCAGGTCGCGCTCCAGGCTCTCCAGCGCGGTCTTGTCGTCGCGCGAGACGGATTTCGGAGGAATGCGGGCGATCTTCGCGATCACCGCCTCGATCTCCTTGACCCCGATGGTCTTGCGCCGCTTGCTCTCGGGCAGGAGTTGCTGCGACGCGCCCGTCTCGTCGATCACGTCGATCGCCTTATCCGGCAATTTGCGGTCGCCGATATAGCGCGCCGAGAGTTCGACCGCCGTGCGCAGGGCATCGGCTGTGTAGCGCACGCCGTGATGCTCCTCGTAATAGGGCTTCAGGCCGTGCAGGATCTTCACCGCATCCTCGACCGACGGTTCGTTCACGTCGATCTTCTGGAAGCGCCGGACGAGCGCCCGGTCCTTCTCGAAATAGCTGCGGTATTCCTTATAGGTGGTCGAGCCGATGCAGCGCAGGTTGCCGCTCTGCAACGCGGGCTTCAGCAGGTTGGACGCATCCATGGAGCCGCCGCTGGTCGCGCCGGCGCCGATCACCGTGTGGATTTCGTCGATGAAGAGGATCGAGCCCTCGATCGCCTCCAATTCGCTGAGGACGGCCTTGATGCGCTCCTCAAAGTCGCCGCGATAGCGGGTGCCCGCCAGCAGCGCGCCCATATCAAGGGAATAGATCGTGTTTCCGGCCAGGACGTCGGGCACCTCGTCATTGACGATACGCCGGGCCAGGCCCTCGGCGATGGCGGTCTTGCCGACCCCGGGATCGCCCACCAGCAGCGGGTTGTTCTTGGTCCGGCGGCAGAGCACCTGGATCGTCCGCTCGATCTCGGCATCCCGTCCGATCAAGGGATCGATGCGGCCCGCGGCGGCCTTCTTGTTGAGATCCACGCAATAGGCGCCGAGCGCCTCCTTGCCGCGCTCGTTCACCTGCTCGCCGGTCGCCTCCTCATCGGCACCATGGACGACACGGGCCTCCGATTCGCCCGGCACCTTGGCAATGCCGTGCGAGACGTAGTTGACGGCGTCGAGCCGTGTCATGTCCTGAAGTTGCAGGAAATAGACCGCGTGGCTCTCCCGCTCGGCGAACATCGCGATCAGGACATTGGCGCCGGTCACCTCCTCGCGCCCGGATGATTGGACATGGATCACGCCGCGCTGAAGGACGCGCTGGAAACTTGCCGTCGGCTTGGCCTCATCCGCCCGGCTGGTGATCAGGCTCGACAACTCGTTGTCGATATAGTCGGACAGGTCCGTACGCAGGCGTTCGATATCCACCCCGCAGGCCCGCATCACCGGCACGGCATCGCCGTCCTCGGTCAGGGCGAGCAGAAAATGTTCCAGGGTGGCGTATTCGTGACGACGCTCGTTGGCATAGTCGATCGCCTGGCGCAGGCTGATTTCGAGATTGCGTGACAACATGTCGAGCGCTCACTCCTTCTCAAGGGTGCATTGAAGCGGATGCTCGTGCTGGCGGGCGAATTCCATCACTTGATGGACCTTGGTCTCCGCGATCTCGTATGTGAAGACTCCGCATACGCCGACGCCCCGGCGATGGACCATGAGCATGATCTGGGTCGCGTGCTGGGGGCTCATGGCAAAGAACCGTTCCAGCACATAGACGACGAACTCCATGGGCGTGTAGTCGTCGTTCAGGATAAGGACCTTGTACATATCCGGCTTCTTGGTCTTGGGTTTGGCCTTGACGACTACACCCGTGCCCGAATCGCCGTCGTCCCGCCGAACGTCGTCGTTCTTCTGTCCTCGAACTGCCGTCATGAAATCCCGTTCTTGCGTCCCAAACGCGGCCGCCCATCAAAGGGGCCGCCGCCTGACCAACATTCTGGCCAGACCGATAATATGGGATGGGATGCGGAAGGGCCAAGGGACCCGCTATACACGAAAAATCCGTGCGCCAAAATAAAGGGCCCGGCGGACGAT
>JAQCGR010000306.1 GCA_027619995.1 Pseudomonadota bacterium
GTAATTGCCGAGAATGCCGAAGACCGGATCGGTGAACCAGATCGAGCCGTCGGATTTCACCACCACGTCATTGGGTGAGTTCAGCTTCTTGCCCTGCCAGCTATCGGCGAGCACGGTGATCGAGCCGTCGATCTCGGTTCGGGTGACCCGGCGACCATGTTCGCAGGTAACCAGCCGGCCCAGCCGATCACGGGTGTTGCCGTTGCCCCAATTCGTCGGCTTGCGATAGATGCTGACCGCGCCGGTCTCTTCTTCCCATTTCAGAATTCGCTGATTGGGAATGTCGGACCACAACAGATAGCGGCCATCGGCGAAATACACCGGCCCCTCGGACCAGCGGCATCCGGTATACAGCCGCTCCACCGCGGCGCTGAAAATGCGGTATTTTTCGAACCGGGGATCAAGAATTTCGATCGCCGGGTCGGGATAACGAGGGTGGTCGCGCCAACCGGCTGAGTTTGGGGTTGCGATGGTCATGGCTGGCCTCCGGATGGGCTGCGGACGGGCCATCAGCTTAGCAGGTTGGCGGATTTGTGGCCTGTGGTTTTCGTGTTCGATGCTGCGGGATGCCTTTGCCGGCGAACCGTGCAATGATCTTCGGGATTTGAGACGTTTGTTGATGTGGCCCAAGAAAGTGGGTCAAAGGATGGATGCGATGTTCAGTCATGTGACGGTTGGGACCAATGACATGGACGGGGCGCGGCGTTTTTATGACGCGGTGCTCTCGACCCTCGGTCATCGCCGCTTCGCCGAGGGGCAACCACATTATGCCGATGTCCAGATTATGCCGAGGTAGGTCTTTAAGCCATTGTTTCTGGTGGGGACCGCTGCGAAGGGGTCGGCATAATCAGAGGGCCTCGAGGAAGGCGAGGAGTTTGTCGTTTGGCCGGAAGCGGCCGGGTTTCGTCGTGATCGGGGCTGTCCTTTCGAGGGCACGTTCCTTGATCTGTAGGTCCGCATGCAGGTAGATCTGGGTCGTTTCGATCTGTTCGTGACCGAGCCAGAGTGCGATCACGGATGTGTCGATGCCGGCCCGCAGTAGGCGCATGGCCGCGGAATGCCGCAGCACATGCATAGTCACCCGCTTGCGCGCCAGGGATGGGCATCGGGCGGTCGCGTAGACGACATATCCGGCCAGCCGGCGTTCGAGCGCATCGCGGCTGAGGGCGCGTCCGGCTCGTGTTGGGAACAGCGGGTTCGCAGGCAGACCTGCGCGCTCGGCGAGCCAGGCCCGCAGGACCGCGACGGTGCCGGATGTGAGCGGCGTGATCCGCTGCTTTCGCCCCTTGCCGTTGCAGCTGACATGCGCGCCGGCCCCGAGATGGACGTCGGCGCAGCTCAGCCCGATCAGTTCGGAGGCCCGAAGGCCCGTCTGGACGGCGAGGCCGAACAGCGCCGTGTCGCGCCGCCCGGTCCAGGTCGCCCGGTCCGGCGCGGCCAGCAGGGCATCGATTTCCGCCTCGGTGAGCCAGGTCACGAGCCGCCGCTCGAAGCGTTTCGGCGGGATGGCCAGAACCCGTTCGATAGTGGCGGCATTTTCGGGATGGCGGAGGGCCGCGTAGCGGAACAGGGACCGGATCGCGGCCAACCTGGCATTCCGGGTGCGCACACTGTTGTTTCTTTTGTGCTCCAGGTGGTCAAGGAAGACACCGATCAGGGGCGCGTCGAGATCGTCGATGACGAGCTTGCCGGGCGCCTTGCCATGTTGCTCGGATGCGAAGACCAGCAGCAGCCGCAGGGTGTCGCGATAGGACTGCACCGTATTCGGACTGACCTGGCGCTGGCGGACAAGGCGATCGGTGAAGAACGCCTGCAGGGTCGTGGCGAGCGTGCTCATGCGTCACCTCCCAGGTGGCGCTCGAGCCTTTCGCCCGCCAACCCCAGGAGTTCCGGCGCGGCCGACAGGTACCAGTAGGTGCCGCCGGGATCGGCATGGCCGAGGTAGGTGGACAGGATCGCGAGGCGGGAGCCGGGGTCGCCCGACCGGTAATCGTCGACGATGGTGGTGACGGCGAAGCTGTGCCGCAGATCGTGGATCCGGGGCCGGCATGTCGCCGAGCGCGGTGCGATACCGCAATGACGCAGCAGCTTCTGGAAGATCGGCTGCACGGCCGTATAGCACAGTCGTTTGCCGGTCGAACTGATCAGCAGTGTCGGCTGGCCCGCATACCGGGGGCGGTCATCGCGGCGCAGGTAGTCGTCCAGCGCCGCGACGGTTGTCGGATGCAGTGGCAATGCGCGGGACTTGCCGAACTTGCCGTGCCGGATTGTCACCATGCCATGCGCTGCGTCGAAGTCGTCACGGTCGAGGCCGATTGCCTCACCAACCCGCATGCCGGTTGCCGCCAGGAGGCCAATCAGCGTCCGGTAGGTCACCTGCACATGCGATTCGCGCAGGATCGTCGTGGCGCGCATCAGCTCCGCGATCTCCTGTGGCGTGTAGAGATACGGGGTTGCGCGGCGCCCTCGCGCCGGCAAAAGATCGCCAGGAGGCACTTCGCTCACCCCGTCGAGTGTGCGAAGGTGCCGGGCGAAGAGGCGAACCTCCGCCAGACGTCTGGAGGTCCAGATTGCGGCGGCACCTGCGGGCTTGGTCGCCCAGGCCAGCGCCGTCTCGGTCCGGACATGGGTCTCGCCGCGTTCCTCAGCGAAGGCCGTGAACTGGCCGAGAAGCCGCTCGGTCTTGTCCATCTTGTAGCCGAGCGCGCGCCGCATGGTCAGATAATCGGAAAGGACATCGCGCAGATTGTTCATAGCGCGCCCTCCGGCCAGGGGCGCGCGATCAGGCGCAGGCTGTCCCGGTCGACCTTGGCATAGATTGCCGTGGTCCCGGCGCGGCGATGGCGCAAGAGCTGGCCGATCTCCGGCAAGGATGCGCCGGCGCGCAAGAGCTCCGTTGCCGCGGTGTGTCGCAGGAGATGCGCATGGACGCACCCGAGGCCCGCGCGCCGGGCGGCATCCGCCACGATGCCGCTCACGCGGCTCGCACCGAGCGCGTGATGGGGCGCGAAGTGCCGGACGAACACGGTCCGGCCCTGGGCGTCCGCCGGCCGGGCATGGCGCAGGTATTCGGCCAGCCGGCGACCGACATCCGGCGGAAGGGGTAGCCGCTCGTGGCAATTGCCCTTGCCGCGCACACTGATCGTGCCAGCGCGCCAGTCGATATCGTCGAGCCTGAGCCCGGCGATCTCGCCGCGCCGCAAGCCGAGCCGGACCAGCAGGGTCAGGATCGCCAGATCGCGGCAGCCGACGGCTGTGTCAGCATCGCAGGCAGCGAGCAGGCGCCGCACCTGATCGGGCTCGAGCCCCTTGGGCAGCCCTGCCAGCCGACGGCGGGACACCTTTGGCACGGCGTGGACGAGCGATCGTTCCGTGATGCCATCGAGATGCAAAAAGCCGAGGAACGAACGCAATGCCGTGACCGTCAGCTTTGCCACGCCGGTGTTCAGATTCGGGCACCAGGCCACCACGAAGGAGGTGACATCGGCCGGGCTCAGGCTCACGAGATCAAGACCATCCGCCGACATCCTGCGGTCCATAAAGGGGCACAAGCAATCGACATACCGATCGGCCGTCGCCGTCGCCAGACCCCGTTCCGTGGTCAGGTGCCGGCGGTACCGGTTCAGGATTTCCGCGGCGGGGCCGTCCTCGCCAGAGGTTTCGGCCGCAGGCTCTATCTCCAGCCCGAGCCCGCGGAGATAGCCGAGAATGGGGTCCAGTCCGTTGCGCGTCTTGTGTCTGGCACCAGCAGAACGGCGATCCGACAGAAAACGATCGACCTGCGCCATGGACAGATCGCTTGCGGTGAGTTGCCGCCTCACGAGCCAGTCGCTCAAATCGCGCAGCAGCTTTCGGTGTTCCGAAATCGTTCGCGGCCCGTATCCTTGCCGCCGCAAATCCTCTGCAAGGCCCTTCGCAACGGCCGCGAGCGGGCGGACCACTTGAGTCTCATTGGTCTCGTTCAAAACGAAAATCTCCTCTTCTCGACGTGAAAAAGGAGACGCTATCAGACTTCAGTCCCAAGTATTATGCCGACCCTATCGGAACAGGTGGCTTATCCCTTTTATGCCGGTGACGCGATATGTTGATGGCTGACGAAAATTGGAAAGCGATTGGT